>JABDJW010000279.1 GCA_013002375.1 Acidimicrobiales bacterium
GTCTGGGTGTTGGTCTCGACCCCGATGATGATCGCGACCGCGTTCCCGGTGGCATCGAGCACCGGTCCACCGGAGAACCCTGGATCGGCGGCGACCGAGACGATCATGATCCGTTCCGCCTCGACGCCGAAGACCTCGCCGTCTCCGTAACCGACGACACCACCGATTCGAACCTCACGGCGACCTCCCGCCGGATGTCCGACCAGCGCGACCGATTCGCCGACGGCGACCTCGGCCTCGCGGACCGGATACACCGCCTGCGCCCCAGCGGCCGGCTCGGCGGCAAGCAATGCGGCATCGAGACCGTCGGTCACCCGCGCCCGCTCCAGGACGGCAGCGGTGCCGATGGCGACCTCGCCCTCGTGGTCGAGCGGCGGATCTCGGACTTCGAGTGGCGCGGGACCGTTGTCGAGGGTGACGACGGCAGCCCCCTCGATCACGTGGGCCGCGGTGAGCACGCCCCGCTCGGTCACGAAGGCGGTGCCGAACGAACGACCCGAGCAGGCCCACACCTTGGCCCGGAAGACTCCGGCCTGATCGACCGTTGCCGCATCGATCGGTACAGCATCGATCGGTACAGCATCGATCGGTACAGAATCGATCGGTACAGGGTCGATGGCCCCGCCATCATGCCCCGACTCGACTGCGTCGGGCCCGCTCACGGCGCCCGGTTCGGCGGGTGCGGTTGCCGCGAGCACCTCGAGTGGTAGCCGGGTCTCGACATCGTTGCGACCCGTGGCCATCAGTACGGCGGCGCCGAACACCAGCCCGAGGGCCAGTCCACCGGCCGCGAACCCGATTTCTCGCGCGGTCCGCCGCCATGCGGCGCGAGTCGGAAGGCCGAAAGACATCCCACCAGTAGTAGCACGTCATGCACTTTCAGTGCTTTTCGAGCCCAACTTCGACGAACTGGTTGGCGCTGAGTGGTGCTGAGCCACTGTGGGCCAGCCCGTTCGGGCCAGCCCGTTCGGAACAGGCGATGGTCGGTCGCTCAGGTGTCGAAGTCGAGCTGCATGAGATCCTGATCCGTGTAACGGATCACGGCGCGAAGGCCCATACCGGGATCACCACAGACCCAACACGGCGATTCCGCTTCACCGGTCCAAGCCACGTCACATTCGGTGCAGCGCAGCCGCACCAGCGGCGGTTGTTCCAGGTGTCGAATCGGCGAGGTGGGAGCCATACCGATTCATCGGCCGAATCGGCAGTCGGCTGAGGGAAACGGCCCGGGCGGCCCCCTACGGTGGCGGCGCGACGGCCCTCCGCCTGGCGACCTGGAACGCGTCCGATCATGCGCCGCTCACCGTCGAGTTGGCCCCGGAGGCCTAGCCGATCGGGGCAGACACGACCGGCGTGAGCGGAATACGGATCCCGACGGCGGCGCCGGCGCCATCGATTCGGTTCTCGGCCCACGCAATTCCGCCGTGGGCCTCGGCAATGTGGCGGACGATCGAGAGCCCCAACCCCGAGCCCGATGTCGAACGGGCCTCGGCGGCCCGGTAGAAGCGGTCGAAGACGTGCGGTAGGTCGGCCGGTGCGAACCCCGGGCCCCGGTCACGCACGGTCACGAAGGCGTGATCCGGACCGCCTGGTTCGGCGTCGGTCCCGACGAGGATCTCGATCTCGGAGTCGGCCGGGCTGAACTTCTCGGCGTTGGCGACCAGATTGGCCAGCGCGCGACGCAGCATCGTCGGCTGCCCCACCAACGGAACCGACTCGAGCCCCGATACCACCACGGACCGACCATGCCGACGGCGAGCCCCGGCCGCCACGGCATCGACGAGATCGCACAAGTCACACGGTTCGGGGGCCTCGTGGATCTGGGCGTCCGTACCGAGGTCGACCAGTTCGTTGACGAGCGTGGTGAGCTCATCGATCTCGGTCCGGATGCGGTGGCCGAGCTGTTGACGGTCGGCCGGGTCGAGGCCGGGTTGGTCGAGAAGCTCGACGCTGGCGCGGAGACTGGTCAGCGGTGTGCGCAATTCGTGGCCCGCGTCGAGCACCAGACGGTGCTGCTGTTCTCGCGAGGTCCGCAAACCGGCCAACATGGTGTTGAAGCTGGCCGCCAACGCGCCGACCTCGCCCCCGCCTCCGGCGCCGATGGGAACGGCGAGATCCTGCGTTCGGGCGACGGTGTCGGCCGCCGCGGTGAGCTCCTCGATCGGGCGGCTGGTTCGCCCGGCCAAGAACCACCCGGCCACACTGGCCAATCCGGTGACGCCGACGGCGAGCGCCAACAACTGCCGGCCGATCGACGTCAGGGACGACCTGACTTCGCTCACGTCGCGCGCCACGGCAACCTGAGTTCCATCGGGCAGACCCCAATTGATCGATCGGTAGGGGGAGCCATCGAGGTCGAATTCCTCGAAGACATAGTGCCGGCGGGCCTCGTTGTACGGGTCGGCCTCGGCCAGCGGAATGACGTCGTCGCCGGTCAAGACGATGGTGGTGCCATCGTTCAACACGATCTGGACGCGGGAGTCGAATTCGGCGACCGGACCACCGAGGTAGACCGGTCGTTCCCCGCGGGGCCCGCGGTCATCGATGATCTGATCGCCGCCCAGTCGCTCGACGAGCGGCTGGGCCCGCTCGATGAGGAACTCGTCGACTTCGCCGATCAGTTCTCGCTCGGCCACCACCCGCGCGCCGATCGACCCGACGGCGGTCGTCACCGCGACGACCAGCCCGACGAGCAGTGCGACCCGGGCGCGCAGGCTCATGGCTGGGGCAGGCTCATGACGCCCGCAACACGAAGCCCACACCGCGCACGGTCTCGATCAACCGCGCTTCGCCCTCGGCTTCGGTCTTGCGCCGAAGATAGCTGATGTAGACATCGAGCGATCGCGAGCTGGTCTCGAAGTCGTAGCCCCAGATGCGGTCATAGATGACCTCCCTGGTCATCACTGTTCCGGCATTGCGGAGCAGCAGCTCGAGGAGATCGAATTCGGTCTTGGTCAGCTCGATCGCCCGGCCGTTCCGGTGCACGGTGTGCGCGGCGAGGTCGAGCGTGACATCACCGACCGTTACCTCGGTTTCGGGGTTCGCGTCGGACGAACCGGCCCGCCGCAGGAGGGCTCGGACCCGGGCCTGGAGTTCGTCGAGTGCGAACGGCTTGGTCAGGTAGTCATCGGCACCGGCATCGAGCCCGGCGACCCGGTCGGGTACCGACGTGCGGGCGGTCAACACCAGCAAGGGCCGCCGGTCGCCCTGGCTCCGCAGGGTTCGACACACCGTGAGGCCATCGACGTTGGGCATCGTGACATCGAGCACGACCAGGTCGGGATCGTGCTCGGCAATCGCCAGCAGCGCCTGCGCGCCATCGACGGCGACCTCCACGCGGTAGCCGGCATAGCGCAGGGCCATCTCGACCGTTTCGCGCACGCCGGCGTCGTCTTCGGCCACGACGATCGTGGCGAGCGGGTCGGCCCCGTCTCCATCGCCATCAACCGGCGGATCGGCCACTACACGCCCCCCACTACAGGCCCCGCCAGCTCGGCGTGCGCCCTTCGTTGAACGCCTGGAACGCCTCGCGGATCTCGCCGGTGCCCGAGCACATGATCTGCGTTCGGTTCTCGAGATCGAGGGCATGACGGAGGCTCGGCGCATCGATCGACTGCCACATGGTCTCTTTGGTCATCCACGTCGCGAGCGGTGCGTTGGCTCGAATCAGTCGCGCCGTTTCGAGGGCGCGATCGACCACCTGACCGTCGGGCACGACATCGAGCACGAGACCCATGTCCAGGGCCTCGGCCGCGTCGAAGATCCGGCCGGTGAGCATCAACTCCATCGATCGGGATGCACCGACGAGCCGGGGCAGGAAGTAGCTGGTGCCCATGTCGCAGGCTGACACGCCCTTGGTGATGAAGATGGCACCGAAGCGTGCCGATTCGGCGGCGAACCGGATATCGCAAGCGAGGCTGAGCGAGAAACCGCCACCGACCGCGGCCCCGTTCACCGCCGCGATGATTGGCTTTCGGCTGCGGGTCATGCGTTCGTGGAGCGCGGCGAGAAATTCCTGGTAGGCAAAGGCGGTGACGGTCGGCCCGGTGCCGTCGGCGCCGGGAGCCGAGCTGCCGTCTCCGACGGTGTCGGCACCCGAACAGAACCCCTTGCCCGCGCCGGTGAGGATCACGACCCGGGTGGTGCGGTCGTAGGCGATTGCCTCGAAGGTCTGATGAAGGTCCTGGATGAGGCTGGCCGACAACGCGTTGCGGGTGTCGGGCCGGTTCAGGGTGACGGTCAGGATGTCGTCGTCGACTTCGTCGATCAGCACCCGATCGGTGTCGGGCATTCCGGCCGGTAGGGCCATGGGCTACTCCGTTTCGGCGGGGACGGTCCGACCCCGTCTGGTGGTCGATCGGGCGGCGAAGTCGCCGACCGAACCACGACTGAACTCCACGAGCTGGGCCGGGGTCAGGGGGAAGCAACTCTCCGGCGTTCCCCCAGCGGCCCAGACGGTGTCGTATTGCAGCAGGTCGCGATCGATGGCCGTGGAGATTCGCGCTCGATGCCCGAAGGGCGGGGTTCCGCCGATGGAGAACCCAGTGCCCTGCGGGTACCGCGTGACCGCCGGCGCGAAGCCCAACGGTTCGCAGGCGGCGGCAAATCGATCCAGTGCGCTGGCCATACGCGCACCTTAGCGGCGCACGCTCGCGCCGCTCGGCCAGCGGGCAACGCAACAGAGCAAGCCGCCCGGCAGCTAGTTCTTGAACACGCCGAGGAACGGGCTCGGTTGCCAGTTCGGGAACACGGTGGCCGGCGAGGTCTCACCGCGACGCTTCACCAACATCTCGGCCAGAACGGTCTGGTAGTCGTTGCGCACCGGGACCGCCCGGTCGTCGAGATCGGGATCGATCTGGGTGGGCAGACCATGGATACCACCGTTGACGTGACGCCCCAGCGCCATCATCACGCTGGCCCGGCCGTGGTCGGTGCCGGTGCTGCTCTCGGTGAGCAAGCGGCCGAACTCGGTGGTGATGACCAAGGTGATGTCGCTGTTCGTCGCCAACATGTCGGCGTAGAACGCGGCCAGCGCGCCGGCCAACGACTGGAACCGATTGAGCAGATGGCCGCCTTGTGCGTTGCCCTGGTTGTCGTGCGTGTCCCAACCACCCGAGCTGATGCTGACGAACTCCACGCCGATCGCGGCGCGGGCCAGCATGGCGGTGTTGCGCAACGACCAGGCGATGCCCCTGTTGGGGTAGGTGCTGCCGTTGTGGTCGTAGTCCCAGAAGTTGATCTGACCCCGGTCCTGGATCGATTCGATCAACAGCTGACCGGCCGCACCGACCGGGCTGCTGCCGCCGTAGGAGGCATCGAGGGCACTGACGACCTTGTTCGGGGAGGACGCGTAGTCGAGCTGCGGCTGCAGGGTCCACCCGGACAGCGCGCCGCCGAATCCGGCCAGCTTCTGATCGAGGCTGCTGCTGAAGGACTGGGCGCTGATCGTCTCGCGACCGGTCACCCGATTCATGTGACGGGCCGCCCAACCGGTCGTCATCCCGACACCGGCGTGCTTGAGGGCATCGAGCATTTCGAAGTGACTGCGCTTCTCGCTGATCGAGCTCGGAGTCCCACACGCTTCGACAAACGCCAGATGGCCCGCGTTCCAGGCGCCGAGCAACGGGGCCAGCGCCGGGTGAAGGCCCCACGTGCCGTCGAGGTCGATACAGCCGCCCGGTTGTCCGGGCGGGGCAATCGAGGTCTGCGGTCGGAGGTTGTAGTACGTGTTGTTGTGGTAGGGCACCAAGGCAGCCAGGCCGTCCATGCCGCCGTCGAGGGTCACCGACACGATCAGATCGCCGCGGTGCGGGCGACCGGGCGTTGCGAGCGCAACCCCATGGGGCAGCGCGATCGTCGCAGCCGCCGCGCCGACGCCGGCGAGCGCCGAACGACGCAGAAACGCTCGACGATCGAGGGTGGGGGAAAGCGTTTGATTCGTCATGGTCTTCCTTTGGCGGTTCACTCAGCCTCGGAGCTGAAAGGTGGGTCCCATCAGCAACACGGCGACAAATTCGGCGGGGTTCGGGATGCTGCTGCGGCTGAGGTTGGCCGTCGGTGCCACCCCGAGATAGCCGAGCGCCGCGTCGACCTCGGCCTGGGTGATCTGACGTCCGACCAGGTTCCGCGCCGCGAACCGGATGTACTTGTCGGCGTCGACCGACGCGGTGGGCAGGAGCGACGCCGCATCCACCCGGATTGCCCCGCTCGTCTGTTGGGAAATCCAGGTGGTCATGTCCCAACGGTTGAACAAGAAGTTGGTCGACGCCCAGTGCGCGTTGGCGACCGGATACCCATCGGGCAGGGCCCAGCCGTAGAGCTGCTGCCCGGCGCGCTCGAGCACACCGGCCATCGTCTCGTCGTCCCAGCCGTGCCATTCACCACCCAACTGGATCGTCGCCTTGGTCGAACGGAACAACGACATGGCCCACTCGAACCCGCGTTTGACCTTGACCCCGCGGCTGGCCGCGAACTGCGGGCTGAGCAGGATGTGGCGGACGGTGGGAGCGATCTCGGTCTTGGTCGCGACGAAGATCTGCCGGGCGCTCTCGACCAAATCGGGCGGCGGGTTCTCGTTCACGAAGTAGGCGACGAGCTTGTAGGCGATGTGCCGGGCGGTCGAGGGGTGCTTGGCCAGGTACCGAAGGAAGCTCAAGCCGTCGGCTTCGCCGCCCGGCCCCGAACGGCCGGGCGTGCTCCAGGCGCCGCCGAAGGCGCTGATCGGCCCGTCGTAGTGCAGCCACTGCTTGTACGTGTAGCCCTCACGCCACCTGGTCGAGAAGCCGCTCATCACCCGGGCCGCGGCCTGCACGTCGAGTTCGGTGTAGTCCTGCTGGTTGTTCACGATCCCGAGGCTGTGGAGCTCGAGTAATTCGCGGCCGTAGTTCTCGTTGACACCACCCGGTGCATCCGCATCGCTGGTGTTGTTGTTGAGGTACTCGAGAATCCCGGCGTTCTGCCCGGAGGCCACCAGAAGATCCTGGAAGCGACCCAGCGCGTGTTGCCGAATGAACCGATCGTGGAACACGTAGTGCCCGAGCTCGCCCGAGATCATCGAGAAGTGCTCGCGCCAGAACTGCACCATGACTTCTTGGAGCTGTCGCTTGCTCGAGACGGCACGAGCAACCGTGGCCCAGTACAGCTGACCGGCGGCTTGCTCCTCGTTGTCCCACACCTGCGGGTACGTGCCGGTCGTCATGAGGTTGTAGCCGGAGAACCGACCCTCGCTCTCCGAATCGTCGATCGACGTCGGATTGAGCTGTTGATCGACCCAGGCCTCGATCCCCATCGACTCGATCGTCGTCAGCAGCTGCGGCGTTGCTCCGAAGCTGGCCCGAGCCGCGATCAGCTCGATCGTGTTCAGGAACTCGTTCGGCCCGGCCGGCTCGACCACGGTCGCCGGAGAGGTTGCGGTGGGCAGGACCTGGCGGCCTTGCACATAGTCGGGCACGTCGGTCTTGCCCGAGTTGGGATCGGGGTCGCTGAAGGGCACGACCGCCTGGCCCTCGATCGCTTCGGCAGGCGATTCCGGCTCCGGGTAGTCCTCGACATCGCCGGCCGGAACCTCGATGATGCCCGCCGACGAAGCCGGCAAGCGCACCGGGGCGACCGCCTCACCAAAAGAACTCGACGAGTCGATGATCGGGCGACCGTCGGGGCCGACGGTGGTGGCGCCCGGCGCGTCGATCGGCGTGGCCTCGGCCGCAGCGCCGATGCGCCCACCGTCCGACTCGACGCCAGCGAGCTCGACATCCGGATCGAAATCGAGCACCGGACCGGACGAGGCGCGCGTGGGAGCCGGTTCGGTCGAGCCGCCGAGATCGAGATTCCAGTCGTCGGGCAGCGTCGCGGCACCAGCCGACGTCGGGTCGGCCTGGACCGCACCGGTCGCAGTGGTCGCCGGAGCCGAAGCCACCCGGTGCACGGCCGGCGACGCGTGGGATCCGGCGGTCGGAGCCGAGGTCCCCCTGCCGACCATGGTGCCGGACAGCGCGGTCGTTCCGGCCGCAGCAACGGCGCCGTAGGCCAGGACGGTTCGGCGAGTTACTGCGCCCCGAGCGGAGTCGACGGTCGGGGCGACATCGTCGGCCGCGTCGGCCGCGTGGCCCCCCGTGTC
>JABDJW010000308.1 GCA_013002375.1 Acidimicrobiales bacterium
CGAACCGGTAGCTGACCCGGTGTTCGTGCCCGGCCGGGTCGACCAACGCGATTCGCTGCGGACCGGTGGGCACCGTTCGAAACCCGCTGCTGACGCCGGCGGTGTGCCGATCGGTCGACCGGCGGTACGCCTGGACGGCCAGCGCGGCAGCGGCCGCGTACCAGGCCACGTCGGGCCCATCGACCAGCGGCGCGCCGAGCGCGGCTGGATCGTTGCGCTCGAAGAAGGCGCTGTCGGCTCGGCCATCGAGGAACTCGGGGTGCTGCAGGGTTCGCACCAGCAGGGCCCGGTTGGTGACCAACCCGTCGATCGTGGCCTGGCGGAGGGCACCGGCCAACTGGCGGGCCGCGCCATCGCGGCTGCCGGCGTGGGCGATGACCTTGGCCACCATGGGGTCGTAGTGCCGGCTGACCACTCCCCCGCCGGCCAGGCCGGAATCGACCCGCACGGCTGCGTGCGCCGGGCCGCCGATCGCGAACGAACGCAGCTCGCCGATCGAGGGCCGGAAACCGGCCGCGGGATCCTCGGCGTACAGGCGAGCTTCGATGGCGTGGCCCCGCGGCGCGCCGATCGCGGCCTGGTCGGGAAGGGCGCCGCCGCTGGCCACCGCCAGTTGCAGGGCCACGAGATCGACACCCAGAATGGCCTCGGTCACCGGATGTTCGACCTGCAGCCGGGTGTTGACCTCCAGGAAGAAGAACTCGGGTGAGCCGGCCCCGACGGCCGGCGCCAACAGGAACTCGACGGTGCCCGCGTTCACGTACCCGAGCGCCGAGCCGGCCCGTACGGCAGCCTCGTGCAGCGCGGTCCGGGTGGTCGGATCGAGCGAAGGACTGGGCGCCTCCTCGATCACCTTCTGGTGCCGGCGCTGCAGCGAACACTCCCGTTCGTGGAAGTGGACCACGTTGCCGTCGTGGTCGCCGAAGATCTGGACCTCGACATAGCGGGACGGCGCCACGTAACGCTCGGCGAAGAGGGTGCCATCGCCGAAGGCGGCATCGGCCTCCCGGCGGGCTCCGGCGACCGCCTCGAGCACATCGGACGGATCGGACACGATGCGCATGCCTCGCCCCCCGCCGCCGGCCGAGGCCTTGATCATGGCCGGATAGCCGACCCCATCGATCGCCGCTTGGACCGCGGCGTCGTCGAGCCCGTCGAGTTCGGCCGACGGCAGTACGGGGACCCCGGCATCGGCCATCAGGCGTTTGGCCTCGATCTTCGAGCCCATCGCCGCGATGGTCTGGGGCCGGGGGCCGACGAAGACCAGGCCGGCGTCGATGACCGACTGGGCGAACTCGGCGTTCTCGGACAGGAAGCCATAGCCGGGATGGACGGCGTCGGCCCCGGCCTGCGTAGCGGCCGCCACGATGACGTCGCTCCGGAGGTACGAGTCGGCCGGTGCTTCACCGCCGATCGCCACGCTGACGTCGGCAAGCTGGACGAACGCCGCGTCGCGGTCGGCATCGGAATACACCGCCACCGTCTCGATGCCGAGGGTGCGGCAGGTTCTGATGATGCGGGCCGCGATCTCGCCGCGGTTGGCGACGAGCAGGCGGGAGATGGTCGTCGACATCGCCGCTACATCCGGAACACGCCGTAGCCCCGCTGGCCTCGGCACTCGTTGGTCATCACCGCCGACAACGCGACCCCCAGAACGTCACGGGTGTCGCGCGGGTCGATCAGCCCGTCGTCGTAGAGCTGGCCCGACATGATCATGGCCTGCTCCTCGTGGAGGATCTGGGCCTCGATCGTCTGGCGCCGTTCGGCATCGGCTTCTTCGTCGAAGGGCTGGCCCTTGCTCTCGGCCGACGCCCGCGCCACCAGCGACAGCGTGCCGGCGAGCTGTTCGGCCCCCATCACCGCGGTCTTGGCGTTCGGCCAGGCGAACAGGAAGCGAGGGTTGTAGGGCCGACCGGCCATGCCGTAGTTGCCTGCACCGTACGAGCCCCCGATCTGCATGGTCAGGTGCGGCACGGTGGAGTTGGTGACCGCGTTGATCTGATGCGAGCCGTGCTTCACCATTCCCCGCTGTTCATAGTCGGCGCCGACCATGTAGCCCGTGACGTTCTGCACGAACACCAGCGGAAGGTCGACCTGGTTGGCCAGTTGGATGAACTGCGCGGCCTTGTTGGCGTCCTCGTTCAGCAGGACACCTCGATCGTTGGCCAGCACCCCACAGGCCCGGCCGTACAGGTGCGCGAACCCGGTGACCAGGTTCGGACCGTAGTCGGGTTTGAACTCGTCGAAGGCAGAATCGTCGAGCACCCGGGCGAGTACTTCGCGTACCGGGAAGGGCACCTTGAGGTCGGCCGACACGATGCCGAGCAACTCCTCCGGGTCGTGGCGGGGAGCCCGGATCGCCTGATCGGGCGGCCGGCCCAGTTTGCGGTAACTTAGGCCGCGGACGATCTGACGACCGAGGCGAACGGCATCGACCTCGTCGACCGCGAAGTAATCGGACACGCCCGAGATCCGCGAGTGCATGGCCGCGCCGCCGAGCTCCTCGTCGGTGGCCTCTTCGCCGGTCGCCATCTTCACCAAGGGTGGACCGCCCAGAAAGACCTTCGCCTGTTGATCGACCATGACGACGTAGTCGCTGGTGCCCGGCAGGTAGGCGCCGCCTGCGGTGGAGCTGCCGAAGACCAACGAGATGGTCGGGATACCGGCGGCCGACAGTGCCGTGATGTCGCGGAACACCCCGCCGACCTGGAGGTACAGATGCAGTTGGTGGGGCAGGTCGGCGCCGCCGGACTCGACCAGGAAGACCATCGGCAGCCGGTTCTCGCGACAAATCGCGAGGGCCCGCAGCATCTTGCGCACCGTGATCGGGTTCATCGATCCTCCCCGGACGGTGGGGTCGTTGGCCAGAATCACGCACTCGGTGCCCGAGATCTGTCCGATGCCGGTGACCACCGCCGCTCCGACCGCGAACTCGGTGCCGGCCGCCGCCGTCGCCGACAGCTCGAGGAATGGTGTGTCGGGGTCGAGCAACAACTCGATCCGCTCCCGCACCAGGAGCCGGCCGCGCGATCGGTGTCGCTCGACGTACCGCTCGCCGCCCCCGGCCACCGCTTCGGCCACCGCGGCCTCGTAGCGCTCGATGTGACCGAGCATCGCAGTACGGTTGGCTTGGAACTGGGCCGAAGCAGTGTCGATATGTGATGCCAGAATGCCCACTGCGGCAACGGTAGCCGCGCCGCTACTTGGCGGTGAGCTTCTGCTTCTTGCGGGCCGCCCGACGGGCCCGGAGTGCGGCGACCGCTTCGGCGCTGTCGAGGTCGGCGACCGAGCGGAGCTCTTCGTCGGCGAACCGTCCGGCCACGTCCTCCCAGCCTGCCGGCTGTCGTCCGAACCGCTTGGCCAAGACGGCGACCGTGATCTGAACCTTCTCGGGACCGAACCCGGGCACAGCCTCGAGCCGCTCGACCAACACCGAGGCTCGCCGGACCCCACGCCACAACCCGGCAGCGTCACCGTCGTAGTGCTCGACCAGATGGGCACACAGCGCCTGGATGCGACCGGCCATCGATTTGGGGAACCGGTGCAGCGCGGGCTTGGTGCGAACGATCTCGGCGAAATCGTCCGGGTCGTAGGCCGCGATAGCCTCGGCATCGAGCGACCCGCCCAGTCGCTCGGCGAGCCGGGCCGGCCCTTTGAAGGCCAGCTCGATGGCAATCTGTTGATCGAGCAGCAGGGCCAGCACCAGGGCCAGCGGTTCGCGATTGACGAGATCGTCGGCGGCGGCGTCGCCGGTGACCCAGAGTGTGCCCTTACGCGCTCGTCCCACAACGTCGAAGCTAACGCCATCCGTGGCGCTCGTGCCGCCCGGGTGGTGGGCGGCTAGCGCTGGTCCGCGTTCAGGGCCGGGTCGAAGCCGACGGCGGCGACGACCTCGGGATCG
>JABDJW010000325.1 GCA_013002375.1 Acidimicrobiales bacterium
CCATCCACGCGAACACCAACACCAACGCCAGCAGGAGGTAGACGAACGCGGTGTGGATGCGGGCCACCTCGGACACGGCGAAGGGCAGCCGTTCGACCGGTTCGTCCTCGGTGCTGCCCGCGTGCGGGCCCGAACCGGTGACGATCGTGCCCCCCACCAACACGCCGACGGCCGCGGTCTGCACCGCCAGGCTCACCTGGGTCAGACGCAAACTCGCTATCCGCTGATTGGCCGCCATCTCCGATGCAGTCCCGTCAGGAGCGCCCGAAGGGCGTGAGTAGGGGCGTGATGCGGAACCGGCTTTGTGGTGGAGCACGACCGCGTTCCACACCAGCACCATCGACAGCAGGAAGTGACCAATGACCACCCGGGGGTCGAGCTCGGTCTTGGTCACCAGCATGCCCAGCACGATCTGGGCGATGACGCCGGCGACCAATCCCCAGGCCCACCAGCTGAGGTCGCGGCGGTAGGGGCGCCGGCCCTGCGCGCCGAGCACGGCCAAGATCACGGCGACGGACACGAGACCGGTGATCAACCGGTTGCCGAATTCGATCATCGGGTGAAACTCCAGATCGGCGACGAACTGATCCTGTTCGCAGGTGGGCCAATCCGAGCAGCCCAAGCCGCTGCCGGTCAGGCGAACGCCGGCGCCGGTGACGATGATGGCGGCGAGGGCCAACAGCGCGGCCATGGTGAGGGCGCGATATCGCTCGGGGGAGATCTCGAACCGGCTGGCCATGAGGGCAGGATACGAGGTGCCGGCTGGTGTTGGCCGAGCCGGGAGCGGGGCCGTAGCCTGAGGGGCGCATGCTTGCCACGGCCCAGCCAACGCTCGGGGCGCGAGTCGGCGCCTACGTGGCGTTGACGAAACCGCGCATCATCGAGCTCCTCCTCGTCACCACGGTGCCGACCATGATCGTGGCCGAGCAGGGTCTGCCCCCGCTGGCCTTGGTGATCAACACCGTGCTCGGCGGAACGCTGGCCGCGGGCGGCGCCAACGCCATCAACATGTACGTGGATCGCGACATCGATGCCCTGATGGAACGCACCAAGAATCGGCCGCTGGTGACCGGCATCATCGAGCCGCGCAATGCGTTGATCTTCGCGGTGGTGCTCGAAGTGTTGGCCTTCGCCTGGCTGTGGGGCACCACGAACCTGCTGGCCGCCGCCCTGGCGGTGTCGGCCTGTCTGTTCTACGTGTTCGTGTACACGTTGTGGCTCAAGCGCTCGTCGACCAGCAATATCGTCATCGGCGGCGCGGCCGGCGCCGTACCGGTGCTGGTCGGTTGGGCCGCGGTGCGCAACTCGCTCGACTGGGCGCCGTTGGTGCTCTTCGCCATCATGTACTACTGGACGCCGCCGCACTTCTGGGCCCTGGCCATCCGGTACAAGGACGACTATCAAGCCGCCGACGTCCCGATGTTGCCGGCGGTCGCCTCGCTGCGCACCGTGGCAATCCGGATCGTCGCCTATACCGCCTTGTTGTGGGCGCTCACCATCGTGTTCGCGCCGCTGGCCGACATGGGGTGGCTGTATCTGATCTCGGCCATCGTGCTCGGGGCCATCTTCATGGCGCTGGCCGTACAGGTCCTGCGCACCGAATCGTCACAGCTGGCCATGAAGCTCTTCGGTTACTCGATCACCTACATCACCTTGTTGTTCGGGGCCATGGCCGCCGACCAGCTGGTGCGAAACGGCCTGTGACACCAATACGGCGCCCGGTTTCTTGGCGGTCGGCCCCGCTGTGTACGATCCGCTTCGACGTAGCGTGCGCGGCCGAGGCGGCTGCGCCGCATAGCATGCAGGGTCGTCTCTCTCGAGAGGCCACCCGAACACGGTTTTCGACACCTATGACGAACATCTCGATGAGCCCAACCCGAATCAACCCGGCCCGAATGAAGCCCGTCCTATGACCATGACCGAATCCGCACCGGAGGCGCAGGCGGCGGCCGGCGAGGCCCCCGTCGTCGAGGCCTACACCGGCCTGACCGACCTCGTCACCACCGGCGACCACAAGTCGATCGGCATGATGTACGTGCGGCTGGCCCTGGTGTTCGCGGTCGGCCTGCTGGGCCTCGGCGCGGTGGTGGGCTTCGAAGCGGCCGACCTCACCGGTGCGGCCATCTTCACCAGCACCGATCAAGCCTTCCAGTTCTGGAC
>JABDJW010000356.1 GCA_013002375.1 Acidimicrobiales bacterium
CGCCGGCGATGGCCGTACCGATCGGCAGGCCCATGGCCAGGACCGAACCGAAGGCCAGGATCAGCACCACGACCGCAAAGGCCAAACCGATGAGCTCGGACTCGGGAGGTTCGAATTCCGCAAGCGACGCACCGCCGATCTCGACGTTGAGGCCGTCGAGCTCCGGTACCGATTCGGCCAGCTCGGCGCCGATTTCGGAGGCTTGATTCTCGCGTACGTCCGGATCGAGATCGACCGTTGCGTAGGCCAACAGACCGGCCAACGGGCCTTGCTGCGCAACCTGCGCTGCCCCCTGCGAACTGTAGGGACTGACCACCGCGGCAACGCCGTCGATCTCGGCGACCTCGGCCAGATAGTCGCCGATAGCGGCCTCCACCTCAGTGTCCGCGACTCCCTGTTCGGCTTCGAACACCACGGTGCCGCTCAGCCCACTGCCTACGCCGCCGAAGTATTGCTCGAGCACTTCGAAACCCGAATTCGACTCCGACGACGGGGACTCGGGATTGCCGCTCGTCTCGCCCGGCCAATTCCTCGCCAGCACGAAGAGGAAAACCAGCAACAGGGCCCACAACAGCAGTACCGAACGGCGGTTGCGGAAGCACCAACGACCAAGCGAAGCAAACATTTCAGCGTCCCTCCCGGAGCCCACGCTCCAGCGACTGTTCACGCTAACTACCTCTATCGGCCGCCCTTGCGGCAATGTGACGCCTGACCAGTCAGTCTCGAAGCGACGTCGCGTCGACGATTTCACACCGGGCGTCGACATCGAACTCGGCCTGGTTCCAGCGCAGACCCATCGCGCCGTGTCGGTGCCCGGCGGTGTCCATCCAGTTGCCGCCGCCGGGGTCGGCATCGGCCACGATGATGCGCACCGACCCGTCGGGCTCGTACTGCGCCGTGTGTTTGTTGACCGTGACCGGAAGGAACCGGTAGTCGAGCGACTCCATCCACAGGTTGTCGAGCTGGAAGTTCCAGTAGAAGCAGGGCGGCGGGGTGAACGAGATCACCAACGCCTGGCCGGGCTCGAGCGCCCAATATCCGTGGCGGAAGATCTGGTTCTCGTCGCCCCAACCCTTGGTTCCCATGTCGGGATCGGTCTCGAGGGTATTGGGACGTTCTCGGGCCCATTGCTCGACCTTGGTGGTGAACCGGTCGCTGACGCCCGTGACGAAGAGGTGCACGCCCTGAAGTGCGTTGTGCAGACCCACCGGAGACACGGGGTGCAGCGGCTCGGGATCGCCGATGCGCTCGATCTGGAGTTGCGCGATCTGCTCGGTCGAACGGTCGAGGTGGAACTGGCGGATCGCGATGATGCCCGGTTCGGGTTTGAGCGGAACCCAGTTGCCGTCGTGGGGGTCTTGACTGAAGATGACCTCGAATCGGCCGTCGGCGTCGATCTGGAGGTCACCGCCATCGAGCGCGCCCATGAACCCGAGGCGATCGGCACCGGCGCCGAAGTTGCCGGTGTACGCCCCGAAGCCGAGGTAGTGCACCGTGCCGCGGGTGCCCCACACCCGGTAGTCGTAGCGTCCGTCGATGTTGACCGACTGGTAGTACGCGTCGGGGTTGTCGCTGCCGATCTTCACCTGATTCGGTAGCCGGTTGATCGTCGGGAACTTGGTGTTGCCGACCTCCAGGAAGCTCTCCAGCCCACCTCGCATCAGGCGGGAGAGGTAGCGAAAGCCCTCGACCCGGTCGATGACGTCCTCGGCCTCGGAATGGTCGAGCACGAACTGGCCCATGTCCTTCATCGCGTCGCAGAACTCGGCCCAGGCCGCACCCGATACGACGTGCGCGACGGCCGGGTCGATGGCGTCTGCTCGGTCTGGTTCGTTCTCCCCCATCGGCCAATCATGCCGAGGGGCTCGTCGCTCGGCGAATCGTCGCCCGCGACCAACGAGTACTGCCGGTCGCTCGCCCTGTCTCCCGGCTGAGGTACAGCCGCGTCAGGGCGCCGCGGGAGTCAGCAGCGTGAGGTACCCATCCTCCAGCGTCGGCGCGACCTTCTCCGCGGTGGGCGGCGCGATGCTGGTGCCGAGGCATCGATAACGACCGTCGGCCTGCCGCCAGGATGCCCGAACATCGTCGGCCGGGAGGTTCGACTGGACCCAGGTGCGGCCCGCCGCGATCGCGGCCAAGGCGCTCGGCGAGCCGACAAAACGAATGCGGCCCTGGTCGAGGACCAGGATCTTGTCGCAGACCGCCGCCTCGTCGGTGAGGTGGGTCGAGAGCACGACGGTGGCTTCGGCCCGGCGGGCCGCGATGAGGTCACGCATCCGGAATCGTTCGTCGGGATCGACACCGGCCGCCGGCTCATCGAGCAACAGCAGCGACGGCTGACCCAACAACGCCTGGGCCAATCCCAGTCGCTGGCGCATGCCGCCGGACAGGTCGCGGACCTCGTCGGCGACGCGATCGCGCAGCCCGACCAGATCGAGCACGTGAAAGACCCAATGTCGGCGGCGACGATCGTCGTCGAAGCCCTTGAGCACTGCGAGGTAGTCGAGCACGTCGAAGACCCGGGCCCCACCTGCGAACTGCACCTGTTGCGGCTGATAGCCCAGCCGGCGGCGAATCTCGATGCGATCGGACTCATGGGCGGGGTTCAAGCCGTCGATCAACAGCGAACCGGTATCGGGCCGAACGACGGTGGCCAGGCAGCGCAACAACGTCGTCTTCCCGGCCCCGTTCGGGCCGAGCACCGCGACGAGCCCGCCCTGTAGCGCGAGATCGACGCCGGCCAGGGCCGCGTGCCCGTCGAAGGACTTCACCAGATCGTGGCCGAGGAGCTGGGCCGCCGTCATGCGTGCGCCACCAGGAGATCGAACCGATCACGCCGGTGCCAGACGACAGCGAACGCCAGCATCGCCGCTGCGACGGCGACGAGCTGACCGGTTGCGGAGAACGCGGCCAACCGGTCGTCGACCGAGGCCCGGATGACCAGCAACACCACGAGCCAGCCACCGGCGGTGAGCGCCGCGGCCCGTCGCGGCGCGACCCATGTCGAGACCGCCAGCGTCACGAAGGTCAACGCCAGCGAGGGCAAGAGCCACGCCAGCGCAAACAAGCCGGCCGCCGAATTGAACACCGCCACCGACAACAGAACCAGCGCCGAGACGACCAGCGTGACCGCGGCCCGAGTGAGCACCAGCCGAAGGCCGCGCATCGGCGTGGCCACCGCAATCTCGTAGGCCGGATCGGCTTCGACGCCGTAGGCGAACGACACGCCGAGCACCGGAATCAGCGGCGCCACCACCAAGAAGCCGAAGATGCTCTCGCGGCCGGCGGTGTCCCCGGCGGCGAGCCCCAGGAACAGCACCACACCGAGCGCCACGAACCAGGCTCGGCGCAAGCTGGGCGTCGCCAGTGCCACCCGGGTCACCCGGGCCGACAGCCCGAGTCGGCGAACGAACCGCTCGGCGCGACTCGGTACCGGGGCATCGATCTCGGCGGTGATCGCCTGCCAGTTTCGTTCGAGACGCATCGGATCGATCATGGGAGCGCTCATGTCAGGATCTCCTGGAGTTGCGTGCGAGCCCGCATCATGCGGGTCTTGACCGTGCCTTGGGGGACCCCCAACAGGCGGGCGGCTTCTTTGGTGCTCAGACCATCGACCGCAGTGGCCAACATCACGGCCTGCAGGTCAGGATCGAGCTGGCGGAGGGCGCTCGGGAGTTCCCCGTGGGCACCGCTCGTGAGGAACTGCTCCTCGAACGACACCGCGCCGGCGGTGATGGTTTCGGGCGCCACCGGAACCGGTCGGTTCTTGCGCAGCTGATCGATCAGCCGGCGTATGGCGATGCCCCACAACCAGGCGGCCACGGCACCGTCGCCGCGATAGTTGCCCGGCTTCTTCCACACTGCGACGAACGTGTCCTGGATCGCGATGTCGACGATGTCTTCATCCGAGCAGCGCGTCTGGAGGCGTGCGGTGAGCCAGGGCGCGTTGCGGCGGTAGAGCTGCTCGAGCGCGCTTCGATCGGCCCGCACGATGCGAGCGAGCAGTGCTTCGTCCTCACCGCGTTGTTCGTCCATTGCTCACCTGTCGGATCGAACACCGCAATCGGTTCATCGATCTCGAACAATTCTTCCTCATCATCCATCGGCCGAACCGACGACGATGTGCGGGCGCTTCGAAGGGGTAGGCCGTTCGACCTATTTCCGCGTCGGCCGTGAACCGAATCGACCGGTCGCCCCGACAGTCGGGCATGACCCACACGATCTATCCCCACCCAGGCACCCCTGATCCCGGCCCCGGGTTCGCCGTCGAATCGAGCCTGCCGCCGCCTCCCCCTCCCCCGCCGACGCCACCGAGTCGCCTGCGCCGCACCCTGGGGCTGCTCGGCCGGCTCGCCTTCGTCGCCGGCGGCATCGCACTGTCGTTCCAGATCGATCGCGGCATCTTCGTCGCCCTGATCTTCCTGTTCGTGGTCGTCGTTCCGTTCGAGAAGATGTACCCCCGCCAGAAAGGTCAGACGGTCCGGCGCCCGCTGGTGGGCACCGACATGAGCTTCGCGTTGATGAACCCGGTGCTGAGCATCGCCGGACTGGTGGCGGCCGTCATCATCGGCGGCCTGAGCCTGTTCTGGTTGCCGGGCATCGCCCTGCGCCCCCTCGTCGGGCAGATACCGGCTGCCGCGCTCCCCTTCGTAGCGTTCTTCATGTTCGACTTCGTGGCCTACTGGACCCATCGATGGGCCCATGAGGTGCCCTTCATGTGGCGGTTCCATGCCGTGCATCACTCCCCCGAGCACATGGATTGGGTGAGCGGCTTCCGGGCCCACCCCTTCGATGGTGTGCTGATCGCCCCGGGGTTCTTCTTCTTGCTCGGCGCGGGCATCGACGCCGAGCTGGCCGGCATCTTCGCGGTCTTTCAGATCATCCTCGGCATCTTCTTCCACGCCAACGTCCGGGTGCGGTGGCGGCTACTCGACCGGGTGGCCGCGAACCCCGAGTTCCATCACTGGCACCACGCGAACGAAGCCGACTCGATCGGCCACAACTACGGCGCCGCGCTGCCCTGGTGGGATCTCGCCTTCGGCACGTTCTTCATGCCGAAACACAAGAGCCGCCGCCGGCCTCGGAACTACGGGATCGACGAACACATGCCCCGCACGCTCGTCGGCCAGCTGACCCACCCCTGCCGCGGCGCCCGGAAGCATCTGAAGCTGTGGCGCCACCCGATCATTGCGGTCAAGACCGCCTTCCGCGGCGCCCGGACGCTGGTGCGGGACATGGTCCGCTCCGCCCGCCGCCCGACCCGATCGATCCGGCGCGAGACGGTACCCGGCTCGTTCTCGACCAACGGTTCGCTGTTCGATGGCAACGGCCCCGGCGCGCAACCTCAGGCTGCCGAGGTCATGACGGCCTAACCGCCGGCTCCCCCCAACTGGTCCCAGATCGACGCCAGTACGACCGCGATCTGGGACCAGTTCGAGTTACCAGCCGAACGCTTCGTTGTAGAACGGTGTGCGACGGCCGGCCCGGTTCACGATCGTGCCGACGACGAAAACCACCGCCATTGTCACCCCGAAGCCGATCATGACCATGACCGGACGGCCGAAGAGCTCGGTCAAGGCGACGCCAGTGGCGGCGCGAGCCGGATCGGGGTCGGTGGCCATCGAGTGCAGGAGCCAGCGCTGGGCCGCCGCGAACAGCCCGAACAAGGCGAAGGCGAGCGTCACGGCACGCAGGCTCCGGGTGGCCCACGCCAGCGCCAAGAGAAAGGCGATCGAGACGACGGAAGCGACCAGGGCGTACCAGGGCAGCCGGCCGAGCCCGGCACCGTAGTCGCCGCCCTCGCCGACCACGGTCGGCGAGTCCTGGAGCAGCGCGAAGAAGGTCGGCTCCAGGTCGCCACCGACCGCCGCCAGCGAGGGAACGAGATCGATCGTCAACGAGAAGACACCACCCTCGTCCATCGCCTCGCCCATGCGGGTGAGTTCGGCGATCATCGCTCGCTGGTAGTAGTCGGTCTCGGCCAGTGCGTTGAAGGCCGTGCGAGCAGTCGGGCCCGGATCCAGACCGGCCACATTCAGCGCCGCGACCGCCTCAGGGTTGGTGTCAAGCCAGCGCTCGGCCAGGGTGTCGCTCGACTCGATTCGCCCAGCTTCGGTCGCCATCATCTCGGTGCCGGCCCGCTCGAACAGGCGCGGCGCCTCCCCCGAGAAGACGGCCAGGTTGACCGCAGCTAACATCGCGACCGGAACGATGAACTCGGCGGTGATCGCGACGATTCGGCGGAGCTCACCCATGCTCCGGGTATCGACCTTGCGGGGCGAGCCCTGAAGTCGACTCAGCCGGCCGCGGCGACCTCGACGAGGGTCTCGCTGTAGGCGACCCCGCCACCCCAATCGGTGAGGCCATCGTTGGTCAGCACGTTCACGCCGCCTTGGCCGGCATGGTCGGCGCTCCACCACCCGAACGGCACCGCCACCACGCCAGGCCGAACGCGCTCGGACAGACGAGCGGGCAGATCGAGGCTGCCACGATCGTTGTACACCCGCACCGGGTCGCCCTCGGCGATGCCGCGCGCCGCGGCGTCATCGGCGTGGATCTCGCAGAAGGGGCCACCTTCGGCGGGGCCGTGCTTGGGCAGATGGGTGTAGGACGAATTCAAGAACCGGGTGTGCTGTTTCGGGCTGAGCAGGGCGAGCGGAAAGCGCTCGGCCAGGTCGCTGTTCGGCCCCTCGATGGGCGGCGTGAAGGTTGGGAGCGCCGGCACGCCGTCGGCGGCAAACGCCGTGCTCACGAATTCGGCCCGACCGTCGACCCCACCGAAGCCACCCTCGGCGTACGGCAGGTGATCGTCGGGCAGCGGCAGCCGCATGAAGCCACGCCGCCGGAGTTCGGCGAGGTCGACGTCGGGCATCGCCGACGCCAGTAGGTCGCGATCGGATTCGAACAGCTCGGGTTCGGTGTAGCCCATCGCTCGAGCCAGCCGACGCCACAGTTCGGTGTTCGGCACGGCCCCGCCTTGCGGCGCGATGGCTGGCTCGTTCCAGCCCACGTACAGGTGCCCCCAGGACGGCACGACATCGACCTGTTCGAGCTGCGTGGTGGCGGGGAAAATCACATCGGCGAAGGCAGCCGTGTCGGTCATGAACTGCTCGCTCACGACGACAAAGACATCGTCGCGGGCCAAGCCGGTGCGCCACGCATTCGCGTTCGGTTGCGTTACCACCGGGTTGCCGTTCCAGGCCATCACGGACTTGATCGGCGGATCGAGATCGGGATCGTTCAACATGCGCCCGAGATGGTTCATGTTGATGCCTCGCCGCGGGCCGGGAGCGAGATGGGGCGCATCGAAGGCGCCGAAATCGATCATCGAGTCGGCCCACGACCCCACGCTGCGGGCCAAGCCACCGCCGGGTTCTCGCCACGAGCCGGTGAGCAGCGGGAGGCAACCGAGGGCCCGGAAGAACATCGCCCCACCACTGTGATGCTCGGCACCGATGAGGGTCCGCAGCATTGCGGCTTTGGCCTGGCCATAGGCGGCGGCCAGGCGTTCGATCTCCGCGGGATCGAGACCACAGATGGCGCCCGCCCATTCCGGCGTGCACTCGGCGACGTGGGCTGCGAGCTGATCGAATCCAGTCGTGTAACGCTCGATGTAGTCGTGGTCGAGATGATCATCCCGAATCAGTACATGCATCATCGCCAGCATCAAGGCGACATCCGTGCCGGGTCGGGGCTGGATGAACCAATCGGCTGATTCGGCCGTGATGGTGCGGAGGGGGTCGATGACCACGATCGTGGCGCCGTTGGCCCGGGCCTTTTCGACGAACGGCCACAGATGCCGGTTGGTCAGGCGGGTGTTCGTCGCCCACAACACGACCAGATCACTGTGCACCACGTTGGCCGGGTCGGCGCCCTTGCCCGTGCCGTCGGTGACGACCGCACCCCACCCGGCCGCGACCCCACAGACGCCGCCGGTCTTGCGGCTGGTGCCCATCTTGGCGAACAGCCGCTTGTCGAGAGAGCTCTCCTGGAGCAGGCCCTGGGTGCCCGCGTCCCACCAGAGGGCGATCGCCTCACCGCCGTAGGTGTCGATGGTCGCGTGCCACCGTTCGGCCACCAGGGCCAGCGCATCGTCCCACGACGCGGCCTCGAAACCGCCGCTGCTTTTGATCAGCGGCGTGAGGATTCGATCCGGGCTGTACACCCGGTCGATGAACCGGTTGACCTTGGGGCACAGCTCGCCCTGGCTGTACGTGTGCTCCGCATTGCCTCGGAGCTTGACCGCGATGCCATCCTCGACGGTGGCGACCCACCCGCAGGTGTCCGGACAGTCGTGATGGCACGTGCCGAGCACGCTGGTTGACGCCATGCCTCCAAATCTACCGGCCCCAAGCCAATGGGGTCAGGTCTACGTTGGACCCTGCGCGGCCCTGGGGTCAGGTCTCAAAAGAACCC
>JABDJW010000372.1 GCA_013002375.1 Acidimicrobiales bacterium
TCATGATGCTCGAGGTGTTGGAACACCTCGAGGATCCACCGGGTGCCTTGGCGCTGCTGCAGTCGCTCACCACCGATGCCGTGCTCGTCAGCGTGCCCTGGGAGCCCTTCTTTCGGGGCCTGAACCTCCTCCGCCTCAAGAATGTCAAACGCTGGGGCAGCGATCCCGAACACGTCCAGCACTGGACCAAGCGCCAGTTCGAGGCGCTCGTGTCCGAGACCTTCGACATCGTCGATCGCGGTCGGGCGTTCCCCTGGACGCTTCTGCTCCTCCGGCCGAAGGCCACTCCTTAGCGGTCGCGGAAACCGCCTTCGTCGGTCGAACGACGCATTCGCCGTCGCCGGTTGTCGAGCAACACGATCAATTCGGCCAAGAGGCCGACCGAGACCAGCTGAACGCCGACCACCGTCAGCGTGATGCCGGCCAGCAGCGCCGGTCGATTCCCGACCTCGTTGCCGGCGATGCGTTCGATCAGCATCCAGGCCAGAAGGACCCCGCCGATCAAGCCGACACTGAGCCCGGCCCCACCGATCAGATGGAACGGCCGACGCGAGTAGGTGGTGATGAACTTGACCGTGAAGAGGTCGAGCATGCCTCGCCAGAAACGATTGCGACCGAACTTGGAGCTGCCGTGGGCCCGCGGCCGGTGGTTGACGTCGACCTCGGCGACCTTGAAGCCCTCCCAGGAAGCCAGCACCGGGATGTAGCGATGCAGTTCGCCATAGAGATTCAGGCTCGCAGCGACCTCACCGGTCATCAGCTTGTACCCGCTGTTGAAATCTCGGCCCTCGACGCCCGTCATGCGAGCCGTGGCCGCGTTGTAGAGCTTCGACGTGTTGCGCTTGACGAAACGGTCGTTCCGGATCTCGCGGCGGCCAGTGACGAGGTCGGCGCCGGCATCGAGGGCACCCAGGAGCGCGTAGAGCTCACCGGGGTCGTCCTGTCCGTCGGCGTCCATCAACAGAACCAGGTCGGCGTCGAGGCCGTCGAGGGCAGTGCGCAGCGCCTGGCTCTTGCCGCCGTTCTGCCGAAGCCGGAGGTGGCTCACCGACGGCGATTCCGCAGTGAGCCGGGCCATCACCTGCACCGTTTCGTCGGTGCTGCCGTCGTCGGCGATCATGATGCGCCAGTGCGCGAACCGGCCGGCCAGAACCGTCGCCAGCTCCTCGATCACTTCATCGAGGTTCTCGGCTTCGTTGTAGGCGGGCAACACCGCGCAGATCGATCGCTCGTCGAGCGAGCCAGACGCATGTTCGGCGGAGGAAGTCACGGGACCCATGCAGCCAGAGAACCGCTCGGGGCCGCAAAAAGCCAGCCGAGAAGGTCGACGCTGCGCCATCGGGCGATTCGGCTCGCCGTCCGGCTCGGTGTGATACTGGCGCAGTGTCCGGCATTGCTCGCGCCCGAGATTGGCTCGCGACGCGCGTCACGGCGACGGGTTTCGCCGTGGTGGCCATCACCCTCATCCCCATCGTGCGGATGGTGCGCCACGTCGTCGGTGGCACCCACCTGCAATACTCCGACTACTGGTTCATGATCGACGAGCTGCTGGCTCGCGGCGGTGGCATCGAGTTCGAGCAACTCTTCACCTTCCGCAACGAACACCCGGTGTTCTTCGCGAAAGCGCTGTACCTCATCAATATCGGTCTCTCGAATGGCTCGAACATCGTCCAGGGCCTCATCGTGGTGGTCGTCGTCATCGCGATCACGTACCTGCTCATTCACCTGAGTCGGGCAACCGGCAGTACGGACACCCTCACCACCCTGGTGATGGCCGGCGCCGCCGCGTCGTTCCTGTTCGCTCCTCAATCGGTCTGGACCTTCTACAAGGGCATGAGCGGGTCGGCGTGGTGGACCGCCAACCTGTTCGCCGTCATCGCCCTGGTGTTCGTCCATCGTGACCGCCGCTGGGCGGCCGCCGGCGCCGCGGTTCTCGCCTCGATCAGCTACGGCACCGGCATCGTGATCTGGCCCGCCATCGCGGTGGCCACGATGATCCGCAGCCGCCGCTGGTATCCCCCACCCGAGGCCCTGGTCGGCTTCGCCGCCACCGCGGTCTGGTATCAGGTTGCGGGCGAAGGCAACTCCGACTTCTCGTTTGACGAGCTGTGGCTCCAGATGCGAGTTCTCGCCACGCTGATCGGAGCCCTCCTGCCCGGCCCCGACCGGCTGATGGAATACAGCGGCTTCGCCGTGTTCGGTACCGGGCTCGCCCTGGCCGCGTATCTGGCCTGGCGGGACAAGGCCGCCGCGGTCTGGGTCGCCCTCTTCCTGTTCGCGGTCGGAAACCTGGCCTTGATCACCAATGGGCGCTGGGTCTTCCTCGCCTACATCATCGGGGTCCAGGGCCGCTACGGCACGCTCGCCGCCCTGGTGTGGTTCGGCTGGGCCAT
Source organism: Acidimicrobiales bacterium (assembly GCA_013002375.1). Taxonomy (GTDB): domain Bacteria; phylum Actinomycetota; class Acidimicrobiia; order Acidimicrobiales; family SHLQ01; genus JABDJW01. The sequence goes on from JABDJW010000372.1 coordinate 2,394, forward strand.
GATGCTGATCCATGCCGCCCGCGACCTCATGGCTCGCACCGACCCCGGCGACCCGTTGGTTCGGCTCGCCCCGTTGCATCTGCTGCCGATCGTCGCCATCGCGATCGCCGTCGGGTTCGGCGGAGGGGAGGAACTCGACGAAATGCGCGAGGCCGAGGCGGCCCAGTCCCGCCTGGAGATCGCACTTCGGTTCGGATTCAGCGAGGGCCGGCAAAGCGCCTTCGGGGAGACGTTCCCCGATCTGGGACCGCGGCTCGACTCGATTGGCCACTATCCCTTCACCGATACCAGATCCTTCGACTGTGGGTTGGCCGGCTCGACCCTGGTCCCCGATTCCGACATGGAGTCGATCGGCGTCGCCGTCGGCCCCGTGCCGAGCACCAGGGCGCCGAACCAGATCGACTTCGATGTCACGGTGGAACAAGACGTCGAGCTGGACTGCGTGGTCGTGGTCGACGCCGCGCTGGAGGTCGTCGGCGCCGGCGTTCAAGATCTGATCGGCGACGCCGACGATCCCGAGACCAGCTACGAAGTGCTGGCCCGGGACACCGCGGGCCCCTACCGAATCATCGGCATCGACCAGTCCGGCGCCCAGTACGAGTTCGTGGTGACCGCCACCGGCAACTGAACTACGGCCAGAAGACGTAGTCGTCCCGGTCGACCTGGTGGGTCATACGCCAGTAGGTGGGAATCGGCCATGGCGACAGGGTGTAGACCGCGCCGTTGGCGTTCTTGTAGTGCGAGTCGGTGACGGACCAGTGGGCCCACACCATCTGCGAGATCTCGCTCTGATGGCGCTCGTTGTAGGCATCGTGGGCCGCCTGGGTCGGCTCGAGCGCCCGGTGCCCACCGCGAAGCAGCTGCTCGATCGCACCCATGATGTAGCGGATCTGGCATTCGCTGTGGAAGATCAGGCTGCCACCGTGGGCCAAATTCGTGCCGGGGCCGTACATGCAGAACAGATTCGGGAAATTGGGAATGCTGATGCCCAGGTGGGCGGTCGGTTCTTCGCCCCACTGCTCGTTCAACACCACACCGTCGCGCCCGGTGATCGTCATCGGCCACAGGAAGTCGTTGTGCCGAAAGCCGGTGGCGTAGCAGATGATGTCCACGTCGTAGCGCTGGCCATCGGTCGTCACCACGCCGCTTTCGGTGATGCGTTCGATGCCGGTGCGCACCAGGTCGACGTTGTCGCGCTTGAGCGCCTCCAGCCAGGAGCCGTTGTCCTGCAGCGTGCGCTTGCCGGTGGCCGGATAGTTCGGCGTGACCTTCTCCAGCAGTTCGGGATCGTCACCGACCTGCCCGGCGATCATGCTCATGAAGAAGTTGCGGGTCGACAGATTTTGTTCGCTGATGGCCAGGCCGTCGCTGTCGTCGAAGTCGGGATCGACCCGCGACCGTTCCATGTCGATGCCGGCGCCGGGCCAGAACGTCAGGAACCGGAACCACCGGTTGTAGAACGGCAGGTGCCGCATGGCCCACTTGTCGCCGTCGGGAACGGTGCGGTGGTAATTCGGGTTGGGGAACATCCACTGGGCGGTGCGCTGGAAGATCGTCAGCCGTTCGACGTCAGGAGCGATCGTGGGCGCGATCTGGAACCCGGACGCACCGGCCCCGATCATGGCGACTCGTTTGCCGGCGTAGTCGACATCGTGATCCCAGCGGGCGGAGTGGAACGAGGGCCCTTCGAAATCGTCCATGCCGGGGATGTCGGGATAGTGCGGATAGTTCAGCGCGCCGACCGCGCTGATCACGAACCGGGCGTCGAGCGTCGATTCGGTGCCGTCGCGGTCCCGCGTCACGACAGACCATCGGGCCTCGTCTTCGTCGTAGGTCGCGGCGATGACCTCGGTGTTGAAGCGGGTGTGCTCGGCCACCCCGTACTGCTCCAGCACCCGCTCGAAGTAGGCCTGGAGTTCGGGTTGTTGGCTGAAGTACTCGGTCCAGTGATCGGAGGGTTCGAACGAGTAACAGTAGAAGTGGCTGCCGACGTCGACCCGAGCGCCGGGATAGCGGTTGTCGTACCACGTCCCGCCCGGCCCCCCGCTCTTCTCGATGATCGTGAAGGGCAAACCGGCTTCCTTCAGTCGGATTCCGGCCAGCAGACCCGACTCGCCACAACCGATGACCACGACCGGGAAGTCGGCCTTCACGTCGTCGGCGATCTCGTCGGCCCAGGTGATCGCGCCGGCATCGCGACCGTCGAGCCCGAGCTCCTCGAGGAAGAGCGGCACGTATTCGTCGGCCACCGGCTCACAGGCCAGATACGACATCATCTCCTGCAGGAGGGCGGGAGATGGATCGGGCGGAAGTTCGCACCCGCCATCACGGAACGCCGCGATGACCGGCAGCGCGGCCGCCCGCGCCCTGGCCTTCAGTTCCTCGTCCATGAACCCCTGGTACTCGTTCAGAAACAGCCCGGCCGGCTGAAATTCGCCCCGGATCCATGATGGATCGCCGGTGATGTGGACCATCGAGCACATCAACGTGGGAATGCTGACGTCCTCCAGCGCCGCGGCAATCGTCGCGTCGTCGTCGGTGAACGGGATTCCCGCGTGAGGATTGCGTACTTCCAGAGGCATGGGCCTCACCTTGCCCGCGATCCTGCGTCGCGCACCAGTCGGAACCCGCCGGCTTTCGTTGCCCCGACGAGGCGGCACAGATGAATGCTTCACCTCAGCCCGATATCGACCGATGGAAACGTCGTAGGACGACAGTTGGGATTGTTCGCGAATGGACACCGCCATAGAGAGCACGATCACGGTCGTACGCACCGCGTCGGCCATCGCCATCGTGCCCTTGCTCCTGTGGACGCTGGCCCTCCGCCGGAAGGTCGCGGCCCTCGAGCCATCCGACGCCGATGCCTCGCACGAGGATGGGTCCGATCCACTCGACCCGGACGTGAGCGCAGCCGACTCAGCCGACGCCGACCACGTCGCCGAACAACGGTCGATCGATTCGGCCGAACGTGCCGCCGAACTCCACGCCATGGTGGGCGCGGCACTGGCCGACGACCGCATGTTCATGCAGTTTCAGCCGATGATCGATCTCAACACCGATGGCATCGTCGGTGTCGAGGGTTTCGCCCGCTGCCTCGACGATGAGCAGACCGTCCGAAACCCGGGCGAGTTCCTCGCCGCGATCGAACAGACACCGCTGGTCGCCGACCTCGACTACAAGGCGTTCGAGCTGGTGTGTGCCGCCGGCGCCGAACTCAAGCGGCGCGGCCTCGACCTCCCGGTCGCCTGCAACTTCGCGGCCCGCACCCTGCGCCAGGCCGACTTCGTCGCCCACCTGGAACAGACTGCGGCGGCCGCCGGCATGCCGACGTCCAAGATCCAGATCGAGGTCACCGAGGCGATTGTGTTCGACGAACACTCGCGAAACGTCGAGGTGCTGCACCGCCTGGCCCGCGCCGGGTTCAGCATCGTGCTCGACGATTTCGGCTCCGGGGTGAGCGCCCTGACCCACCTGCGCGATCTACCGATCGACGTCGTGAAGATCGACCGCTCGCTCACCGAGCGGATCATCAACCCGGGGCCCGAGCGAGCCACCGCCAGCGCCATCGTGCACTTCGCCATCGAACTCGGCATCACCGTGGTCGTCGAGGGCATCGAGACGGCCGAACAACGAACGGCCGCCACCGAGATCGGGGCCCATCATGCCCAGGGGTGGCACTACGCCTTTGCCGCCTCGCTCGACGACCTGCTCGAAGCGGTCGCCGGCGAACCCAGCCTGAGCTGACCCGATTGAACCGAACTGCACAACCCGGCCCTGAACCGGCGGGTCAGCGGTCGCCGCTCAGCACCGCGGCCCGACCGCGGATGTCGTCGTCGAAGAAGTAGGCGTCCTGCAGGCGGCGAGCGCCCGACGAGGGATCGAATGCCGTTCGGGCGTGCAACACCCGATGGCCGTTCACCATCAGCATCTGAC
>JABDJW010000382.1 GCA_013002375.1 Acidimicrobiales bacterium
GGCGACCCCCGAATTGCGGGAGCAGCTCGACTACGTGATCTACCTCGATGCTCCTCGTGACCTGCGCCTGGAGCGGCGCGTGAAACGTGACGTCCTCGATCGCGGCCGCAACGAGGAGGACGTCCGCCACAACTTCGAACGGGTCGTGGCCCCGATGCACGATCTGTTCGTCGAGCCCCACCGCGACGCGGCCGACTTGGTGGTTCAGGTCGACGAGGATCGCCAAGTGCTCGTCCGCGGCTTGGTCGAGAGAGCGCCCCGCCCGGTCTGACGGCGCTCCGCCTGATCTGACGGTGGCAGCCCTACGTGCCGGATGGGCTGGACGGCGCCGGCACCCGGCTGGCCATCGCGGCGCCGGCCAGAACGACGATCGTTCCGGCTGCGGCCCAAACCGACAGGGTCTCGTCGCGAAAGACGATGCCCAGAACAATGGCGATGATCGGCACGACGTAGGTGATCAACGAGGTGCGGACGGCGCCGACCCGGCCGGTCAGGGTGGCTGCAGCAACGAAGGCATACCCGGTGCCGCCGGCCCCGGCCGCGAAACATGCGACCAATGCGGCCCAGGAAAACGACGATCCGGGAAGTGCGACCACCGCACCGGGCACGACCAACAGCGAGGCGGTGAGCAGCGCTCGGGCAACGACGGCAGCCGAACCGAACCGTTGCTGCAATGGTCCGGCCACGTTCACCGCGATGCCATAGCAGGCGACGGCGGCGACGACGAGGCCGACCCCGAGCGCATTCGAACCGCCGCCCGAGGCCTCGGGCAGGCCGATGAGCACGATGCCGGCGAACCCGACGAGCACGCCGGCCACTTGGCGACGGAGCACAACGGCACCGAAGACCGTGGCGGCCAGGATGGTGGTCATGATCGGCATGGCGCTGTTGAGCATTCCGGCCAGACCGGAGTCGATCCACTGTTGAGCGACCGGAAACAAGGTGAGCGGAAGGGCCATCCAGACCACACCGAGCACGATGAGCTTCGAGCGAGCGTCGGCCGCCACGGGCTGGCGAGCGCTGGGGAGCGCCCACACCGCCGCCGCACCGAACCAGACTCGGAAGGCCGTGACCAGACCCGGCTCGAAGTGATCGAGCGCGATGTCCATGAAGAGAAACGAGCCGCCCCAAACCCCGGCCGCGAACAGGACCAGAAGCAGATCGGTGCCTTGGAACGCAGCGGTGTCGGCAAATTGGCTGGGGCCGGTGGTCGAGCCGGCCGATGTTGAAGCGGCCGGGCGACCGCAGGGCGACATGGCCCCGAGGCTACTGGGTGACCAGTGAACCTACGGCATGCATTCGACGGCGGTTCTGGTCAGTGGCCGAGCAGTACTCGATCGCGAGTCCGGCTTCGGTCGCTCGATGTCGAGCGGTGACCGCGGCACTCATCAGGTCGTCGACCTCGGCATGTTCGGAATCAGCGGCCCCGATCCCGATCGACAGGCGAAGCTCGACAAGGTGCTCGTTGAATTCGAACGCCCGATCAACCAGCGCGTCGAGGCGGCGGCCGATGGCCAGCGCGTTCTCGACGCCGTGGAGGCCGGCGCAGCCGACGAAGAAGGCATCGCCGCTCGGCTGGCTGAGGTGGTCGCAGTCGCGTACCGCTTCCGCAACTCGGTGGCGGAGCGCCCGCAGCGCCAATTCTGTTGCCATTCCACCGAACTGCTGGCGCAGCTCGCTGAGGCCGTCGAAGCTCACCGAGAGCACGGCGATCGTATTGCCGCCCTGCTCGCGCGAATCGTCGTCGGACTCGAGCTCGGCGCGGGTCCGGGCCAGCAGCATCTCGAGCTTGGTGGCCCGGCCGATGGCCAGCACTCGTTCGGTGGCGTCCTCGGCGGTCCAGATCGCATGGTCGAGGCCCTCGACCGGGTTCACGGTCTGGAACCGAATCCAACGCATACCGCCGCCTTGGTCGTACCAGCGCACGGTGGTGTCGGCGACACCGCAGAGGTTGACGTCGTCGGCCAGGCAGGCGGCATCATCGGGGTCGATCTGGTCGAGCCATGTGTCGGTCGCGTTCATCGTTCGGTCCAGGATCTGGAACCACTTTCGGTTGGCGTCCATGAGCCGACCCTGGGAATCGATGGCGGCCGCGGGGACGGGAAGGCCGTCGAGCAGACTGGTGTTGGCCTCCGACGCCGTCGCCAAATTGGCCAGATCGGCCCGCACGGACGCCGCTTCCTGGGTGGCACTGCCGGCCGGAGGTGCCGGCGCGGCATTGGATGCCGGGCCATCGGGTGCCGCGGCGTCGGCGCCCAGATCCCGGTCAAGCCACGCGTCGACCTGCTCGATGGTCTCCTCGGTCACGGCCTCGCCGGCGGCGGGCCGCTCCGGGCCATGCAGGCGGGACGGGGACGGGTTCCCGGCCACGGATTGATCCATAGTGTGTCATCGGCACGTCAGGCGGCAGTCTTGAGGACTCGCGTCGTTCAGCCGGCTAGATCTCGCAATTGAACTGGGCCTCGGCCCCGCGGCACTTGTCGGTTCCGGTTCCGCCGTCGTTGACATCGTCGAGGCCCTCGCCCCCGAACAGTTCGTCGTTGCCGTCGCCGCCCAGCAGCACGTCGTTCTGGTCGTTGCCGGCGATGCGGTCGTTGCCGGCGTTGCCGAACACGACGTCGTCGTCGAGGCCGCCTTTGGCGAAGTCGTCGCCGCCGCCGCCGAACTGGTAGTCCTCACCGGGTCCGCCGCCGAGATTGTCCGGGCCGCCTTCGCCGTCGGCGAAGTCGTCGCCCTTCTGGCCGCGCATCGTGTCGATGCCTCGCCCGCCATAGGCGTAGTCGTCGCCCCGGTTCGTTTCGATGTAGTCGGTGTTGAGACCGCCGAAGATGACATCGTTGCCGGGACCGGCGTAGACGGTGTCGTTGCCGGGACCGGCTTCGACGACGTCATGGCCGTTGTAGGCGATGATGGTGTCGTCGCCGCCCAGCCCGCAGATGACCTGCGCCGCGTTGGGGGCACCGTAGAGGGTGTCGTTGCCGGGGGTGCCCGTGATGTCGCAACTGATGCCGGGCACGAACCCGGCCAGCCAACCGCGATAGGCCGCGACCCGGGTGTAGACGCCGGGCAGGCCTTCCTGACCGCAGGTCGACCCGAAGCTCACGATGCCGACCAGTTCGTCACCCTTGGTGAGCGGTCCGCCGGAGTCGCCGAAGCAGCTGCTGACGCCGCCGGACTCGAAGCCGGCGCAGGCCATGGTGCCGGCCTTGAACTCGAATCGGTCCCAGTTGAGGCAGTACAGCTCGGTGATGTCGCTGAGGCCGTTCATGGCTGCGCCCTGCAACTGGTCGGGGTAGATCTGGGACGGCAATTCCTGGATCGCCCCCCAGCCGGTGGTGTGCAGCGAATCGCCGAGGTTCGGCAGAGTGACGTCGGTCGGCACGGCGATCGGGGTCGCCACGTTGCCCGGCACCGCGTTGGCGAGCTGCAGGAGCGCGATGTCGTGGTTGAAGGTCCCGCCGGGGACCCAACCCTCGTGCACGATGATCTGCGTGACGGCGCGGCGATCGCCGGCCGTGTATTCGCTGAGCAGCGATTTGCCGAACCCGACATTGATGTCGCTCGTGGTGATGTCGTCGACGCAGTGGGCGGCGGTGACCACCCACTGGGCGTGGATGAGACTGCCGCCGCAGAACTGGGCCTGGAAGCCGTCGCTGATCGCCGCGTTGAACAACGCGGCCTGGTGCGAGTAGTTGGAGATGTTCACCGCGCTGCCGCCGATGATGTACCCGACCTGCTCCTTGGCTTCGAACCCCGTCTCCTTGTCGTCGGCACTTGCCGGCGATACTCCGACGATCAGCAACGCCGTCAGAACGAGGGCAAATACCTTCCGCATGGTGCTCCTGTTTCCTTTTGCTCGTGTGTGGTGGGGGGGTTGGTCGGCGCAGAAGCCGAAGCGGTTCGATATTTTCTTTGTCTAGAAGAGGGGGCCGGGCTCGACGTCGTCGTACTTGTGCAGCGCCATGTCGGTGATGCCGAAGTCGCCCATGGCGGCTTGGAACTCGGCCATGTGGGGTGAACCGAAGTGGGCCGCGATGGCTGCGCCGTCGGTCCAGCGCTCGAAGATGACAATGGTGGCTTCGTCGATCGGGTCGGGGGTCATCACGTAGTCGAGGCAGCCCTCTTCCTCGCGGGTGGCGGTCATGTTCTTGATCGCCGCCTCCATGGCCAGCTCGCGCTTGGCGGGATCGATGGTGAGTGTGCCGGCGACGATGATCAAGGAAACCTCTGAAAACGAAATGGCGGGTGGCCCCGCACGGATGGTTAAGACCCATTCACCGTAGCCGAGCGGGTGGACAGCAACGAGTCACACGTCGACGCGATCGGCCAAAAACTGAAGGCCGAATCGCTCGGTGAAGCCCCGCACCGGCCTGAGCTCCTTCAGCGGTGAAGGTAGGTCGCCATCGCGCCGAACAATTCGAGAACCGGCAGCGGTTCGTACGCCGGGTCGAGCTCTCGGTAGACCGCATCGACGTTGATGACGATGCGTTCGAAGTCGGACCAGTCGCGGTACGAGCCGAGCTCGATGTCGCGGGCGGCATCGAGCGCCGTGAACCCCGCCGCGTGCCGGGCCGAGGCCTCGGCATGAACGAAGGCCAAATAGTCACGGACCATCGCCACGCCTCGATGATCGGTGACCGGGCCGTGACCGGGGACGATCGTCGAGGCTCCCAGCCCGTCGATTCGGTCACATGCAGCGATCCAGTTGGCCACCGGGCCGTCCCAGATGATTGGAGTGCCCGCGATGAACAAGATGTCGCCGGTGAACACGACGCCGGCATCGGGCAGGTGGGCGATGACGTCGCCCGCGGTGTGCGCCGGGCCGACTTCGAAGAGTTCGAGGGTGCGGCCGCCGGCATCGACGGTGAGCTGGTGGTCGAAGGTCCGGGTCGGCGCCGTCGCGGTGATGTTGTCGAAGCGGAACGGGCCAAACGCCGACTGCAGGTACGAATCGAGCGGCTCGCCGAAGCCGCCTGCGGTCATGGCGGCCAGCGCGCTCGGCGGAAGGCGTTCGAGCTCGTCCTTGGTCGCGGTCGAGCCGATGATCTCCGCCCCGGTGACCAGCTCGTTGCCGTAGCAGTGGTCGCCATTGGCATGGGTATTGACCAGTTGACGAATCGGCTGGGTCGCAGTGTGTTGGGCCATGCCGTCGAGCATGCGTTGGGTCAGCTCGAGATCGAACAGGGTGTCGACCAGCAGCGACTGGCCCTCGCCGCACACCAGGCCGGCGTTCGACCATCCCCAGCCGGGATCACCCGCCAGGTAGGCGAACACACCATCGGCGATTTCGGTCAGCGTGGATTGAGGATCGACGGCCATGCCCCGAACCTACCCGCGCCATGCAAAGGGCCGCTTTAGCTCGCGGCTGGTTTGAACGCCGGTCGCTTCGATTCGAAGCGGTCGATGTCGTCCTGGTGCTGCAGGGTGAGGCCGATGTCGTCGAGGCCTTCGAGGAAGCGGTGCTGCACCGCATCGGTCAGGGGGAACTCGGCTTCGAGCCCGATGGCCGGCGCCTCCAGGGTGCGACGCTCGACGTCGATCGTGATCTCGAGGCTCGGATCGGCCTGCACGGCCGCCATCAACCGCTCGGCGACCTCCGCGCTGACCTCGACTGGCACCAAGCCGTTCTTAGTCGAGTTGTTCTTGAAGATCGGGCCGAAGCGCGACGAGATCACCGCGTTGAATCCGTATTGCTGGATCGCCCAGACCGCGTGCTCCCGGGACGAGCCGGTGCCGAAGTTCGGCCCGCCGATCAGGATCGTGGCGCCGGCGTAGGCCTCGTCGTTCAGAACGAAATCCTGGCTGTCGCGCCACTCGCTGAACAAGCCCTTCTCGAAGCCGGTGCGTTCGACCCGCTTCAGCCAGTCGCTGGGGATGATCTGGTCGGTGTCGACATCGCTGCGGTCGAGTGGCACCGCGGTGCCCTGCACGATTTGTACTGCGTCCATCTTCGGTCTCCTCAGTCCAGGTCGGCCGGTGTAGCAAACGTGCCGGCGATGGCGGTCGCGGCGGCGACGGCCGGCGATACGAGGTGGGTGCGCCCGCCCCGGCCCTGACGGCCTTCGAAGTTGCGGTTGCTCGTGCTGGCCGAGCGTTCGCCGACCGCGAGCTTGTCGGGGTTCATGGCCAGGCACATCGAGCAGCCGGGTTCGCGCCAGTCGAAGCCGGCCGCGGTGAAGATCTTGTCGAGGCCTTCGGCCTCGGCCTGTTCCTTGACCAAGCCCGATCCGGGCACGACCAAGGTGCGCATGCCCTTGGCGACCGATCGGCCCTCGGCCACCGCCGCCGCGGCCCGGAGGTCTTCGATCCGGCTGTTGGTGCAGCTGCCGATGAAGACGGTGTCGACGTTGACGTCGCGCATCGGGGTGCCGGCCTCGAGGCCCATGTACTCGAGGGCGCGGGCCGCAGCGTCGCGCTGGGCCGGATCGTCGAACGAATCGGGCGACGGTACGGCGTTGGCCAGCGGCACGACCTGGCCGGGATTGGTGCCCCAGGTGACGTGGGGAGTGATCGTCGCGCCGTCGAGCACGATTTCGCGATCGAAGGTGGCATCGGCGTCGGTGGCCAGACTGCGCCAGTGGTCGAGGGCGGCCTCCCACTCGGCGCCCTTGGGCGCGTGCTGGCGGCCTTCGAGGTAGGCGAACGTCGTGTCGTCGGGGGCGATCATGCCGGCCTTGGCGCCGAATTCGATCGACATGTTGCAGACCGTCATGCGGCCTTCCATCGAGAGTTGCTCGATCACCGAGCCCCGGAATTCGGCGATGGCTCCGATACCGCCGCCGGTGTCGGCCGCGCCCAGGATGGCGAGCACGACGTCTTTGGCGCTGGACCCGGACGGGAGCTCGCCGTCGACGGTGATGGCCATCGTTTCGAGAGCCGGCTGCGGCAGGGTCTGGGTCGCCAGCACGTGCTCGACCTCGGAGGTGCCGATACCGAAGGCCAGTGCACCAAAAGCGCCGTGGGTGCTGGTGTGGCTGTCGCCGCAGACGACGGTCATACCGGGTTGGGTGAGGCCGAGTTCGGGGCCGATCACGTGCACGATGCCCTGATTGCGGTGGCCCATCGGGTAGTTGACGATGCCGAACTCGTCGGTGTTCTTCCGGAGGGTCGCGATCTGCTGGGCGCTGATCTCGTCGGCGATGGGTTGATCCTGGTTCTCGGTCGGAACGTTGTGATCCTCGGTCGCGACCGTGAGTTCGGGTCGGCGGACGGTGCGGCCGCTCAGCCGGAGTCCGTCGAAGGCCTGCGGCGAGGTGACCTCGTGGATGAGGTGCAGATCGATGTAGAGCAGATCGGGTTCGGAACCGGTGGGATCAGAGGTGACCACATGTTCCGCCCATATCTTCTCGCTCAGCGTTTTTCCCATGGTTTCAGAGGCTACCGGCGCCGCAGGGGCCCGCGCCCTGGAGAATCTGGCGAGGATGAGGTTCTGTCCCCGAGCATCCTGCTCGCCAGATTCAGAGGTTTTCCAGGAAGGTGAGCAGCTGACGTTTCTGGTCGGCGTCGAGATCGAGGTAGGCGTTGCGGCTGGCGGCGCCTTCGCCGCCGTGCCACACGATGGCTTCCTCCAAGGTGCGGGCCCGGCCATCGTGCAGGAAGGTCGTGCTGCCGTTCACCGTTTCGTGCAGGCCTATGCCCCACAGGGGAGCCGTGCGGAACTCGGTCGCCGCGGCACCGCCGAACGTCACCGCGCCGGCCATGTCCGGCCCCATGTCGTGCAACAGCATGTCGGTGTAGGGCCAGATTTCCTGTCCGGAGAGAGCGTGGAGTTCGGCATCGCCGGTGGTGAAGGACGGTGTGTGGCACGACGAACAGCCGATCGTTTCGAACACGGCCGCGCCGTTGATGTTGGCCGGGTCGTCGGCGTTCCGGCGGGCCGGCACGGCCAGACCTTCGCTGTAGAACGCGGCGAGCTCGGCGGTCTCCTCGCTGATCTCGGCGTCGGCGCCCGACAGCAGGGGAGTGAGGATGCCGAGGTCGGTCTCGAACGCCGTCGACGACTGCGACAACACGGTCGCTTGGCTCGCCTGCCAGCCGAATCTCCCGACGACCGTCTCGCCGGTCGCCGGATCGACGACATAGTGCACCCGGCCGCTGATGCCGTCGCCGTCGGCATCGTCGGGATCGGCCAGCGCCTCGATGTCGGCGGCCGGGATTGCTTCGAGCAGCCCCATGCCGATGACGGCCGGGGCCACCCGCACGTCGGCGGTGGTCGGGCCGAAGATCGCCGCGGGATACTGCAGCGCCACGCCTTCGAATTCGACGGCTTGGAAGTTCACCCCGCCGGTCGGATCGCGGCGGCCGTTGTTGATGTGGCAGCTGGTGCAGCCGTTGGCGGTGAGCGAAAGGTCGAGGCCCTCATCGGGGCCGAACGCTTTCTCGAACACGTCGTCGCTGGCGCCGAATCGGTTGGCGTCGGCGATGCTCATGTTGCGCAGCGATGCCTGGAAGGCGCGGTCGGTGGTGTCGAACACCGTGGTCTGGTCGCCGAGTCGGGCAACCAGCGGGGGACCGACCGCGATGTCGTCATGGGCCGGTTCGGTCGGCGTGGTGCCGGTTACTCCATCGCTGGCGCTGTTTGGTCCATCGCTGGTGCTGTTTGGTCCATCGCTGGTGCAGGCCGCGATGGTGAGCGCGACGAGAAGGACTGCGAACCCGACGCTGAAACGCCAGCGCCAGGAAAGCGGTTCGGTCACGACAACACCCACCCCACCATTCTGTGTGCAGTTGACCACCGTATAGGTGGTCAACCGCACAAATTTCGGCCGGTCGGCCTACGGGGTCGGGACCGAGATGTCGTCGAGGGTGATGGTCGGGGACAAGCCGGTCGCCGGTTGGGCCGGAGCCGTGGCGGCGTCGGGCATGTTTTCGAAGTTCAACTCGGGGGCCGCCACCTCGGTGTAGTCGGTGACGCTCAGACCTTCGGGATCGGGGATGGCGTAGACCTCGCCCTCGTAGGCCTCGGGCTGCTCGCCTCCGCACGCCGCTTGTTCTTGGAGCTGAGGCGGAGCCGACGTCTCGTACTCGTTGTCGGCGAAGCAGTTCATCGTGTCGGGGCCACCCAGCAGGACGAGATCGAACTGGCCGTTGTTGTTCGACACGTTGCCGACCACCTGGTTGCCCTCTGCGGTCCAGATGTTGTCACCGTCGGGGAAGAACGAGACCGCAATGCCGATGTTGGCGTTGTCGGTGGTGAGGTTCTTGGCGATCATGTTCTCGTTGCCGCCGGCCACGACGATGCCGACGCCAAAGGCGAGATCCCAGTCGCTGCCCTTGCGCGGCGTGGCTTCGTTGCCGTTGGAGTGGACATAGTTGCCGGCGAACATGCCGTCGCCCTGTGGGCCGAGCTCTTCGCTGGCGAGCGTGTTGGGGACCATACCGACCCGGTTGTTGCGCCACTCGCTGTTGACGATCCACAGGTTGCCCGAGGCATTGGTGCCGCTGTAGCCCAGCGCGTTGTTCTCGGCCAGCGAGTCGGTGATCATTGCGTTGCAGGGGTTGCACTGGCCGATGTAGAAGGCGCTGTCGGGGTGGCCCGAGCCGTAGCTGTGCTCGAACAGGCCCTCGCTGGCGTTGAAGGCGTAGATGCCGTAGTCGCCGTTGTTGTGGGCGGTGACGTAGCTGGCCCGGTACCCGGTGAGGATGAAGTCGTCGTCGTAGCTGCCGGTGAAGAACACCCCGTTGCTGGTGAAGTTGCGGGTGGTGAGGTTCTCGATGGCGACGCCGTTGCTGAACACCTGGAAGCCGTGGGGAAGGTCTTCGCTGAACTCGCCGTCGAGGATGACCTCGTTACGGTCGAGGCCGCGGATCACGATGTTGTCGGTCTGGACCTGCACCGATTCGTTGTACACCCCGGGGCTGATCAGGATGAGGTCGCCCTCGACCGCCGCGTCGACGGCCGCTTGGATCGTCGCATAGTCGTCGGGCACCCGAAGGGCCAGCAGGCCTTCGGTCTCGGGTTCGTCCGGTTCGGCCGGCGCTGCGGTGGGATCGGGTTCGCCCGGTTCGGCGGGAGCCGCCGGGGCGGGATCGGGATCGGCTGCGGCGTCGTCCCCGTCGTCGCTGCCACAGGCCGAGGCCAGAAGCACGAGGGCGGCAAAGAGAGCAAGTAGGCGCGAGATCTTCATAGCGCCGAATGGTAGGCCATGCGGCCGCACCACATGCCAATAGAACGGGTTACAGTCCGGTATCGGCGGGGTCTGACGAGCTGCGCTACGGGGCGGGGAGGACGTACACCCAGCCCCGCTGACCCCGGTTGATGTTGCCGTGGATGCTGCAGTAGTAGGCGAACTCGCCCACGGTGTCGAAGGTGCGGGTGGCGCTGCCACCGTCGTCGAGTTCGGTGGCCGGGATCGGCTCGAAGCGGCCGTCGATCGAGGGAAGGACGTTGTGGCGGTTGCGGCCTTCGTTCACCCACGTCACGTCGGTACCGGCGGTGACGACGATGATGCGCTCGACGTACTTGTTGTCGAGGCTGGCCACCGTGACCTCGGCCTGACCGGTGAAATCGACCGCGTCGTCGGGAACCTTCGGGGCGGGCGGGGTTCCGCCACCACATCCGGTCGCCCCGAGTGCGACGGCAGCCAGGACGGCGAGGAATCGAAGGGTCAGCCGGGCGATCATCGGTCGGACGCTACCGGCCGATCTTGGGCGTTACGACATCCGGTGCACTCCGCGGCGGGTCGGAGCGTCTGCGCCGACGGGCTGCTTCATCCGGACCGATTGTGCGGCCGACGTCGTCGATGGAGTCGACACGGGCAAACGACTGCTTCGGGTCAGCGAGCTGTTCCCGACCGATCCGCGCTCGTGGCTCGATCATTTCGACGATCCCGACTTCTACACCGACACCGGGCTGACGACTCTGACGGTGAGCACCGACCGACTGACCGAAGGGAGCATGGCGCTGGTCGAGTCGACCCCGGGCGAGCCGGTCCCGTTCGGCGATCAACCCGCCGATGCGCCCAACGATGCCGACGACGGCGTGATCGGTTGTTGAAC
>JABDJW010000425.1 GCA_013002375.1 Acidimicrobiales bacterium
TCTCATCGGTGATGACGGCAAGGCCACCCTCTATGACGGTCGAACCGGTCAGCCCTATGACAACCCGATCATGGTCGGGATCATGTACATCCTGAAGCTGTCCCACCTGGTCGATGACAAGATCCACGCCCGATCCACCGGCCCGTACTCGATGATCACCCAGCAGCCGCTCGGGGGTAAGGCCCAGTTCGGCGGCCAGCGCTTCGGTGAAATGGAAGTGTGGGCCCTCGAGGCCTACGGAGCGGCGTACTGCTTGCAGGAGCTGCTCACCATCAAGTCCGATGACGTGCTCGGTCGCGTCAAGGTCTACGAAGCGATCGTCAAGGGCGAGAACATCCCCGAGCCCGGCATCCCGGAGAGCTTCAAGGTGCTCATCAAGGAGATGCAGGCGCTGTGCCTCAACGTCGAGGTCCTGTCCGACGACGGCCAGGAGATCGAAATGCGCGAACTCGACGAAGACGTGTTCCGCACCGCCGAAGAACTCGGCATCGATCTGTCCCGGCCCGAACGGGGCTCCGACGAAGAAGACGCCCGGCGTGCCGCCGAGCGGGCCAGCCGCTAGCGGCCGCCTCCACAACCGAATCCACCCGAACCGAACCCACCCACACGCGACGACACCCCGCTCATCAACGACACCGGAGAATCCGTGCTCGACGTCAACACCTTCTCGAACATCCGAATCGGCCTGGCCACTGCGGACAGCATCCGCATGTGGTCAAACGGTGAGGTCAAGAAGCCTGAGACCATCAACTACCGAACCCTCAAGCCCGAGAAAGACGGCTTGTTCTGCGAGAAGATCTTCGGTCCCACCAAGGACTGGGAGTGCTATTGCGGCAAGTACAAGCGAGTGCGGTTCAAGGGCATCATCTGCGAGCGCTGTGGTGTCGAGGTCACCCGGTCGAAGGTGCGCCGCGAGCGCATGGGTCACATCGAGCTTGCTGCGCCGGCCGTGCACATCTGGTACCTGCGGGGTACCCGATCGTGGTTGGCCTACCTGCTGATGGGTACCGAGCCCCGCGAGGAGCTCAAGGCCAAGATGCTCGAGAAGGTCATCTACTTCGCGGCCAACCTGGTCATCTCGGTCGATGAAGAAAAGCGCGACGAGGATCTCGAGACGCTCGAAGCCGAGACCCGGGCCGACAAGGAACTGATCGAGAAGGATCTCGAGCTCGAATTGGCTCGCCGCCACGAAGAACTCGAGGCCGAGATCAAGGATCTCGAGAAGGAAAAGGCCAAGGACACCGAGATCAAGGCCCGCCAGCGCCAGGCCGAGAAGGATCTCGCCAGCATTCGCGAGCGCTACGAAGCCGAGATCGACGTCGTCGAGCGGGCCTTCGAGGAGTTCAAGGATCTGTTCGGTCGCAAGATCATCGAAGACGATCAGCTCTACCGCGAGATGGTCATCCGCTACGGCGACTATTTCGAGGGTGGTATGGGCGCGGACGCCATCGCCCGCCTGATCGACCTCCTCGACTTCGACGACGAAGAGGTCAAGCTTCGGGCCCAGATCGATCCCGAGGAAGGCCAGAAGCCCCTCTCCGCGCAGCGCAAGCAGAAGGCGATCAAGCGCCTGAAGATCGTCGCGGCGTTCAATCGTCGCGACGAGAACGGCCGGCGGGTCAATGACCCGCGTGCCATGATCCTCGACGTTGTTCCGGTGATCCCGCCTGAGCTTCGTCCGATGGTGCAGCTCGACGGCGGCCGCTTCGCGACCTCGGATCTCAACGATCTCTATCGCCGGGTGATCAACCGCAACAACCGACTGAAGCGCCTGCTCGATCTCGGTGCGCCCGAGATCATCGTCAACAACGAGAAGCGCATGCTGCAAGAGGCGGTCGATGCGTTGTTCGACAACGGCCGGCGCGGCCGGCCGGTGACCGGTCCGGGCAACCGCCCGCTCAAGTCGCTCAGCGACATGCTCAAGGGCAAGCAGGGCCGGTTCCGTCAGAACCTGCTCGGCAAGCGGGTCGACTACTCGGGCCGTTCGGTCATCGTGGTCGGTCCCCAGCTCAAGCTGCATCAGTGCGGTTTGCCCAAGCTGATGGCCCTCGAACTCTTCAAGCCCTTCGTCATGAAGAAGCTGGTCGACGAAGAGCTCGCCCAGAACATCAAGTCGGCCAAGCGTATGGTCGAACGCCGCCGCCCCCAGGTGTGGGACGTCCTCGAAGAGGTCATCAAGGAGCATCCGGTGATGCTGAACCGGGCCCCCACCCTGCACCGGCTCGGCATCCAGGCCTTCGAACCCGTGTTGGTCGAGGGCAAGGCCATCCAGATTCATCCGCTTGTCTGTACCGCGTTCAACGCCGATTTCGACGGCGACCAGATGGCGGTCCATCTGCCGCTGTCGGCTGAAGCGCAGGCCGAAGCCCGTGTGCTGATGCTGTCGGCCAACAACGTGTTGTCACCGGCCCATGGTCGTCCCTTGGTCACGCCGACCCAGGACATGATCATCGGTGCGCACTACCTCACCAACAAGGTCGAGGGCGGCAAGGGCGAGGGTCGGGCCTTCGACAACCTCGACGAGCTGAAGATGGCCTACGAGATGGGCCATGTCGAGCTGCACGCCGAAATCACCTTCCGGTCACCGAAATTCGTCGACACGCCGGCCAACGGCTCGGCGGCGACCTACCACCCCAGCACGGTCGGTCGGGTGTTCTTCAACTCCCTGCTGCCCGACGAATTCCCCCGCATCGACGAGACCGTGGGCAAGCGCCACATGGGTCAGATCGTCGACGAGCTCGCTCGGCACTACCCCAAGGCGGTCGTGGGTCGCAGCCTCGACGCCATCAAGGACGCGTGCTTCCGCTTTGCGGCGCAGTCCGGTCTGACGGTGTCGATCGACGACGTCAAGACCCCATCGGAGAAGCAGGCGATCCTCGACCGGTACGAGAAGGAGGCCGACAAGGTCGAGCAACAGTTCCGCCGGGGCATCATCACCGATGGTGAGCGTCGCCAGAAGGAAGTCGAGATCTGGTCCGAAGCCACCGAAGAGGTGCGCGAGAAGATGGAAGAGGCGCTGCGGGCCGACGAGTTCAACCCGATCGACATGATGGTCGAGTCCGGTGCTCGCGGCAATATGATGCAGGTTCGTCAGATCGCCGGCATGCGCGGGTTGGTCGCCAACCCTCGTGGCGACATGATTCCTCGTCCGATCAAGTCCAACTTCCGTGAGGGCTTGGCCATGTTGGAGTACTTCATCGCTACGCCTGGTGCTCGAAAGGGTCTGGTCGACACCGCCCTCCGGACCGCGGACTCGGGCTATCTCACCCGTCGCCTCGTCGACGTGGCGCAGGAGCTCATCATCAACGAGGAAGATCCGTTCAGCGGCGACGGTCCGGTTCGCAGCATCGTGCTCGACGAGATCGAACCCGATACTGCGGGCAAGCGCACCTACCTCGAAACCCGCCTGTACAGCCGGACGCTGGCCGAGGACGTCAAGCTGGCCGACGGCACCAAGCTGGCGGCCGGGACCATCGTGAACGAGGCCGAGATGGAAGCGATGCGCGACGATCCCGACCTCACCGAGGTTCGGGTCCTGTCGCCGCTCAACGACGACTCGCAGTTCGGTATCTCCGCGGCGGCGTACGGCATGTCGTTGGCGACCGGTGGCAACATCGAAGTCGGTGAAGCGGTCGGCGTGATTGCCGCCCAGTCGATCGGTGAGCCGGGCACCCAGCTCACCATGCGTACCTTCCACACCGGCGGTGTGGCCGGCGGCGGCGACATCGCCGGCGGTCTCCCCCGCGTCGTCGAGCTCTTCGAAGCTCGGAGCCCGAAGGGCAAGGCCGTGCTGGCTCGTACCTCGGGTGTCGTTCGCATCGGCGAGGACGAAGGCAAGGGAATCAACGTCACCATCGTCGACGACGAAGGCAACGAGGATTCCTACATCATCCCGGTGCAGGCTCGCATGGAGGTTGTCGATGGCGACGAGGTCGTCGCCGGCGATGCCATGGTCGAGGGGCCGCGCGATCCCAAGGAGCTCTTGGAGATCAAGGGCATCCGGGCTACCCAGGCCTATCTGGTCGAGGAAGTCCAGAAGGTCTACCGCGACCAGGGTGTCTCGATCCACGACAAGCACATCGAGCTCATCGTGCGCCAGATGACCCGCCGGGTCGCGGTGCAGGAGCCCGGCGATTCCGACTTCCTGCCCGGCGAACGGGTCGATCAGAAGACCTACGCCGACACCAACCGTCAATTGGTGAAGGACAAGAAGCGTCCCGCCGAGGGTCGTCCCGAGCTGATGGGTATCACCAAGGCCTCGCTGGCCACCGAGTCGTGGCTGTCGGCCGCCTCGTTCCAGGAGACCACCCGGGTGCTGACCGAAGCGGCCATCGAGTCCAAGAGCGATTCGCTCCTGGGTTTGAAGGAGAACATCATCATCGGCAAGTTGATCCCCGCCGGTACCGGCCTCGAGCGCTACCGCCGGGTCGAGACCGACGCGCCGGATCATCAGCCGATGGAGTTCTACTCGATGGACGACGACGTGGAATCTCCGGACCTGTCCGAGATTCTGGCCGAGCAGATGGCCGGCAACGCCGAAGTCATCGACATCACTACCGCGGGCAGCTAGCCAAAACACTCCGAACTGGTCCTGATCGTCAGCCCTATCGACTGACAATCAGGACCAGTTCGAGTTTTGGAGGGGTGGCGCGGAGCCTAGGGGCCGAGGACGATCTCGCAGCCTGACTGGATATCGACGCCGAAGCCGAAGAAGCACTGGTCCTGGAGGCCGGCCCCACCGTTGACGATGTTGGTGCCGCGGTTGCCCAGGAGTGTGTCGTTACCGGGGCCGCCCCAGATGCGATCGTCGCCGTCGCCACCCTCGGCGCGGTCGGCGTCGCGCCCGGCGCGGAGGAGATCGTCGCCGTGGCCACCGAACAGCTCGTCCTCGCCGTCGCCACCTTTGAGGAAGTCCGTCCGGTTTCCTCCATCGAGTACGTCGTTGCCGGCGCCACCCCGGATCTTGTCGATGCCGCCTTCGCCCAGGACGTGGTCGTCGCCAGCGCCGGCGAAGACGCGGTCGTTGCCGGGACCGGCGCAAATGATGTCATCGCCACCCATGCCGACGATGCGGTCGTTGCCACCGAGGCCGGCGATGACGTCGGGTCCGTTGGTGCCC
Source organism: Acidimicrobiales bacterium (assembly GCA_013002375.1). Classification (GTDB taxonomy): domain Bacteria; phylum Actinomycetota; class Acidimicrobiia; order Acidimicrobiales; family SHLQ01; genus JABDJW01. The sequence goes on from JABDJW010000425.1 coordinate 5,120, forward strand.
ATCAGCATGTCGTCGCCGTCGGTGCCGATGTGGGTGGCGGCCTTCCCATCACACGAGGCCTCTGATGGCGGCGGCGGTGGCGGCGGAGGAGGAGGTGGTGGCGGAGGGGGCGGTGGTGGTGGTGGGGCCACGATCGGCACCAGCACCGCTGCGGACTCGGTCTGGCCGGCATCGCTGCCCGCGATGGCGAAGTCGGTGCCGACCTCGTAGGTATTCGTCTCGGTGAAAACACCCTTGGCATCGATTGTCACGGCCAACAGATTGGTCAGATCGCAGGTTGCGGCCGAGATCTGGCTCACGTCCCCGCCCGGGGCCACGCACGGAAGCACGAAGATGCTGAGGCCGGGCGTATACCCGGAGCCGACGATCGTGAGTTCGTACGATCCGGCGGCCGGGACCGTCGCGGGGGTGACCTCGATCGTGGGCGTGACTTGGCCCTGAACCGGAGCGGCCAGCAGGGCCGCCAACAGCCCGACGACCGCGACTGCGACGCGAATCCGTCTCATGTTTCCCCCATGTGTAGTTGTTCGTTCGAACGCTAGGTCAAACTGCGCCAGTCGTGAAACAAACCTAGAAGGGGAACAACGCCATGATCGCCTCGACGTCGGCGGCCTGGTCGGTGTCGAGTCGTGACTTCCAGCGATCGCGCTGCTCGGACCTCACCCGTTGGGTCGTGTAGCCATCGCCTTCGCTCTCCGAGGCCGCCAGCGCTTCGTCGATGGCCTCGTGCCAGCCCAGACCGACCGCTGCGGCGGCGGCCCGGAAGCCGGTGGTCGGTTCGTCGCACAGGTCCTCATGGAGCAGCGTGACCCAATCCTCGTGCGCCGCGGCGGCGGCGGCCATGCCGAAGTCGAGCAGGCAATACGCCCAGGCCAGCTCGGCTGCGGATGAGCCGGGCGGGGGAGCCGTGATGCCGGCCGCGTCGAGCACCTCGGCGATGCCGGGGTCGCGTTCGTAGCGGGGAATCGACCAACCCAGGTCGAGCCAACTCGCAACCGCGTTGCGGGGGTCGCGCCGGACGATGACGACCGGCCCGGTGGTGAGGCCGGCGATGTGATCGAGCGCGAAGGCGCCGTGCACGGTCTTGATCAGGGGTCGCCGCTCGCCCGATTGCCGGGCCGCGGGTGCGAGCCGCAGTACGGCATCGGCGAACCGGGCTTTCGGTGATTGCCGACCGGCCAACAGATCGTCGACCGCGGTCGCCGGCACGACCGAGAGCAGGGCGCGGCGAAGCCGCCAGCCGAGGCGTAGCCCAGCGGCCGGGCCGGAGGCGGTGCGTGACTGGTTGTCGGCACCAGCGGTTGCCGCGTGCCAGAGCTCGTCGTAGGCGGCGGTGTCGGCCGCGTTCGGTGGGGGGAGCACCGGATGTCGGCCCAGGCCGGCCTTGGCTCGAGCTGCGGCCGGCCACAGGCGATGGTTGTCCGGTTCGTGGATCAGCCGCAGGTCGGGGTGGGCGGCCAGGGTTTCGGCCACCCAGGTGGTGCCGGAGCGTGGTGCGCCGGCCACGAGAAGCGGCATCTCGTGAAGGTATTGTGGCGCTGGGCGCGACTGCATGACCAAAGCGTACGCGTTGGGCGTACCGTAGAGTCTCGGGTGACGCGGGTGCCCGAAACTGGTGCGTACGGCTCACGCCGCTTCATGCCCGCTGAAATACAGTCGATACAAGAGAAACGCCGAGCTGCGGGTTCGGCAACCATGCGGCGCGTACCCGGCGCGCCGGCATCAACGACAACTCCGACTACAGAGACGCCCATGGAAACCGACGATCTCGAACTTGGTTATTACGGCCTGGCCCTGAAGCGCCGCTGGTGGCTGGTGGCCTTGGCCACCGTGTTGACCATGCTGTTCGCCGTGGCCGTCGTGCCCAGACAAGAGACCACCTACAGCTCGACCGCCACCGTGCTGATCGAGCCGGTCTCGCTCGACGCCATCGAAGGCATCGACAGCCGCTCGGCGACCGTGAACGAAACCACCGAGGCCAGCATTGCCCGCAGTGCTCCGGTGATCGGAAACGTGCTCGATGCCATGAATCTGGATCTGTCGGTCGATGAGTTCCGCAAGAACCTGACCGTTGTCGGCGAGGACGGCTCGCAGCTGCTGGCCATCACCTATGAGGGCGAAGTGAAGATCGAGGCGGCCGGTATCGCCGAAGCCGTCGGTGACGAATACCTCTCCTTCCGGGAAGGGCGGTTCACCGACCAGCGGGACCAACGGGTCGAAGCCTACGATGCGCTCATCCAGCCGCTGGATGACCAACTCGACGGATTACGACAGGACTACGGCGTCGCGCTCGTACCCGATGCCAACGGGCTCATCGATCAGGCCGTCCTGGCGCGGATCGATTCCGAGTTGCGCCAACTGCAGGCCGAGCGGGTCGACCTCGTCGAAGCCAAGAATCGACTGAGGTTGGCCGACCTCGACGGCGGCGAGCCCCTCGGCGAAGCAACCGCCCCCGAGGAAATCCAAACCGGCATCGATCGGCTCTTGGCGCTCGTCGTTGCGACGGTCATGGGCTTGCTCGGCGGCGTGGCCCTGGCCCTGTTCGTCGATCGCTTCGATCGACGGGTCCGCGACGACGACGATGTCGAGCACGAACTCGAGGCTCCCGTGGTCGGCAACATCCCGCGGATCTCCGAAGAAACGCCGGTGCTGGTCACCGCGGTCCGCACCGAGACGGCCGGGGCCAACGCGTTCCGGCGCTTCGGCACGGCCGTGCTGGCCGGTGGTGGCGACAACCTCCATTCGCTGCTCATCACCAGCGCGAACGAGAAGGAAGGCCGCACCACCGCAGTGGTCAATACCGCGCTGGCGCTGCGCCAAGCGGGACGGCTGGTGTATTTGGTCAGCAGCGATCGACAGAACCCTGATATCGACAACGTCTTCGGCCTCACCGGCCTCGAAGGACTCGATCACTTCTTCCGCTCCGAAGCCACGCCGGCCGATGTCGCCCGCCTCTTCGACCAGGCTCCGAACCAACTCGGGCTTCGCCTGATCGCGTCCGGTACCGGCAACCGCGTGCCACAGCCGCTCTCGGTGGCCGGCTTGCGGGCCATCCTGGCCGAAGGCGAACGGCGAGGCGCGGTCATGGTGTTCGATGCTCCTCCGGCGCTGGCGCATCCCGACGGTCTCAGCATCGCCTCCCTGGTCGACGCCACCTATGTCGTGGTCGGTCGCGGCCGCTCACGCCGCCAGGACCTGACCGAGCTCCGCATGCAACTGCGCCACGTCAATGCCAACGTGGCCGGCGCGGTGCGCAACCACTCGAGCCGTTGGAAGGTGAACCGGCCCGGCAGCCTCACCGCGGTCGCTTCGTCGGTCGACGAGCAGCTGCCGAACGCCTCGTAGCCATGACCAAACCCAGTGTCAATCGATACGGCGCGTCGGTGCCGGTGCCGGTGCCGGTGCCGGTGCTGTACGTCGGCGGTGTCGGCCGCAGCGGCAGCACGCTGCTGAACGACTTGGTCGGCCAACACTGCGATGTCGTGGCCATCGGCGAACTCGTGCACCTGTTCCAGCGAGGTCTGATCGAGAACAACCTGTGCGGCTGCGGTGAGCGCTTCATGGACTGCAAGTTCTGGCAGCAGGTCGGCGAAATCGTCACCGGTGAGCCGGACGGCTGGGCCACGGTGTCGGGCCAGGAACTCCTCGAGCAGAAGCAGCAGGTCGATCGAAATCGCTTCGCCCACGCCCTTTTGGCCCCGTCGGTGTTCCGGTCGATTCGCAGGCCGCTGCATACGTACGGCGATCTGTACGCCCGGCTGATTCGGGCGACGGCCGAAGTGGCCGAAGCCGGCGCGGTGATGGATTCCACCAAGCAGGTGTCGACCGCGCTGTTGCTGCGGCGCCTCGATGGCATCGATCTTCGCATCGTGCACCTGGTGCGCGACCCCCGCGGCGTGGCGCACTCGTGGACCAAGAAGAAGCGCAAGGTCGAGGTCGTCGACACCGAGGCCATGATGAACCGGTACCACCCGAGCACGATGGCCTGGCGATGGCTCACCTGGAATCTGGTGTTCGCCGGATTCCGCGTGTTGGGAGTGCCGGTGCTGAAGGTGCACTACGAGGATCTCATCGACGACACCGAGGCCACGCTGGCCCGGATCTTCGAATTCGGTGGTGTCACGCCCGGCAACTTGTCCTTTCTCGAGGGTCGCACCGCTCACCTCGACAGCACCCACTCGGTGGCCGGCAATCCCTCGCGGTTCAAGAAGGGCGCGGTGGAACTGCAGCTCGACGAAGCGTGGCGCACGAAGCTCGAATCGAGCCATCGGCGTCTGGTGACCGCGATCACGTCGCCCCTCCTGCTCTGGTACGGCTACCTCGGGAAGAAGAAGCGGGAGACACCACACCCGAGCGGCGGGGAGCGGGAGACACCACGCCCGAGCGGCGGGGAGCGGGAGACACCGTGACCAGCACCTCTCCTCCGGCGGTCAACGTGATGGTGGCCACGCGCGACCGGCCCGAGTTGCTGCGTCGCACGCTGCAATCGATCGCCGAGCAGGATTATCAAGGCCTGATCGAAACCATCGTGATCTTCGATCGTTCCGAGCCCGATCATTCGCTTGCCGTCACCGACGGCCTGCGCCGGGTCCGGGTGATCACCAACGAGCGCAAGCCCGGCCTCCAGGGCGCTCGCAACACCGGCATGGAACAGAGCACCCAGCCGGTCATCGCGTTCTGTGATGACGACGACCTCTGGCGACCCGACAAGGTCCGCCGCCAGGTCGAGCTCCTGAACCAACACCCCGAGGTCCACTTCGTCTCGACCGGTCTGGCGGTCGAGTTCGAGGGCGAAACCACCGAACGGGTCGCCGACCGTACCCGCATCACCCACCGCGACCTGCTCCGGTCGCGGGTCTTCGACGCGACGCACCCCTCGACGTTCCTGTTCCGCCGGTCGCTGGTCGAAAGCGTCGGCCTCATCGATGAGGACGTGCCGGGCGGTTACGGCGAAGACTACGAGTGGATCCTGCGGGCCACGCACGAGACCGACATCGTCACGATCTGCGAGCCGCTCACCACCGTCTTGTGGCACCAGGCCTCGTTCTTCGCCGAACGGTGGCAGATGCGCATCGATGGCCTGCGCTACGTCGTCGACCAGCACCCGGGGTTTCAGGACGAGCCGGTTGGTCTCGCCCGCATCGAGGGGCAGTGCGCGTTCGCGCTGGCGTCGCTCGGCGATCGCAAAGCCGCCCTCAGGAGCGCGTTCAAGACGATGCGGCTCAACTGGAAAGAGGGTCGCGCCTACCTGGCCATCCTGCGAGCCACCGGGTTGATGAACAGCGAACAGATCATGCGAGCCGTTCAGAAGCGCGGGCGGAGCATCTGACGATGGCGCTGCACGAGCCTCCGGTCCGACCGGGCTCGCCGGCGTCCGCGCGCCCTGCGCCGCTCGTCGCCCGGTCGCGGTCGGCCAACCGCCTCGTTCGCCTTCCGATCGGCTGGCCGCTGCTCGGCGCGACAGCCCTCTATCCGCTGTGGGCGCTGCTCGGGTTGTCCAAGGCCATCTGGACCATCGCCGCGGTGCCGATGGCGATCGAACTGATCCGGGCCCGCAACGTCCGGGTACCCCGCGGCACGGGAATCTGGGTGGCCTTCCTGATCTGGATGTCGCTCAGCGTCGTCATGTTGCAGACGATCGACGGCCCTGCGCTCTTGGCCTTCTCCTATCGGTTCTCGGTGTACCTCGCCGCCCTGGTGATCCTGCTCTACGTCTACAACCTGTCGCCCACCGTGTTGCCGACCGGGCGGATCCTGAAGGCGATGCTGCCGATGGCGGCCACGCTCGTCGCCGGTGGCTTTCTGGGCATGGTGCTGGGCGAGGTCGAGCTCCCGACCGTCGCCGCCAAGCTGCTGCCCGGCTCGATGCGGGGCAAGGGATTCGCCTTCGAGCTCGTGCAGCCGCGCTTTGCCCAGGACCAGGGGTTCCTCGGGTTCAGCCTGCGCCGACCGTCCTACCCCTTCCGCTACACCAATGCCTGGGGCGCCGTGCTGGCCCTGCTGTTCGGCTTCACCATGGCGTCGCTCGATCGGTTGCCGGGCCGGTGGCGCCCCGTCGTGCTGGGCATCGTCGGCCTCACCCTCATCCCGTTCATCGTGTCGCTGAACCGCGGTCTGTGGCTCTCGGTGACCGCGATGGTCGTGTACGTCGCGATCCGCCGAGCGCAGGCCGGTCAGATCGGGCGGCTCGTGCAGATGGGCGTCATGGTCGTCTTGGTGATCCTGGTCGTGGCGGTGTCGCCGCTCGGCGATCTCGTCAACGACCGTCGCGAATCCGACCATGCCAACAGCTCGCGCTCCACCCTGTATCTCGAAGTCATCGACCAGATCGACGAATCCCCGATCCTCGGTTTCGGAGCACCCCGTATCGACCCCGACAACCCGTTGCTGGCTCCGGTCGGCACCCATGGGCATTTGTGGACGGTCCTGTATTCGCACGGCATCCCGGCGCTGGGGCTGTACCTCTGGTTCCTGGTGAGCATGGCGATGCGCACGGCGGGGGATCTCAACCGCGAGCGAATGTGGCTCCATGCGACGTTCATCGTGTTGTTGGTGCAGATGTGGTTCTACAACATGTTCCCGGGGCCGATGGCGCTTGGATTCCTCGCGCTCGGGCTGTTGCTCCGAGCCCGACGCTGGCCCGAGCAACCGCGGTCAGCGCGGTCCCGCCCAACGAGATACCCGCGGGTGCCTGCGTGAGCGATCCCCCTGACCCGCTGCGCTGGTGGGCCAACGTGGTGATCCCGGGCGGTTCGCTGGCCCCGGGCCGCGGTCCCGCGGGCGCCGAGCGCTACCTGGCCTTCCCGCGCCGGGAACGACCGTCGCATCTGATCGATCCCCACCTCCGAGGCGCCGTCCAGGATGCGGTCGGTCGCACTGGCGCCGGTGGCAGTCGGGCGGAACGAATCGCCCGGCAGGTGGCGGCCGCGGTCGCCGGCATCGATCGCATCCGCCAGAACCTGCCGAACTCGGTTCATGTGGTCGCGGCTCCAGATGCTGTGAACCTGAGGGCCATGCTCAGCGAACGGCTCGGACGACCGGTGCGACTGTCGATCACCGCCGGCCCGGTCCGCCCCAATCGCAAGCCAGTGGTCCGAGTGTTCGATCCCGACGAACGGCTCGTCGCCTTCGCCAAGGTGGGTTGGGATGCCGCCACCGCGGCGCTGATCGCGACCGAAGCCGACGCCCTCGGTCTTCTGCTCAGCGACCCCTGCCCCGGCATCATCGCGCCGGAGCCCATCTGGTCCGGCGACTGGCACGGTCACCACGTTCTGCTCACCCGGCCGCTCGCGGTCGATCATCGGGTCGCGACCGACCGGGCGCCCGATGTCGAGGTGGGTTCGCTGCGGCTCCTCGCCGAGCACTTCCCGCAGACGTCGTCGCCGCTGGCCGAGAGTGCCTACTGGCAGCGGCTGTCGCGTCGGCTGGCCGACGCCCCGGATGGGTCAAGCCTGCTCGTGGCGATCGCCGATGCGGTCGGTTCGGACCCGATGCTGTTCGGCGCCTTCCACGGCGATTGGTCGCCGTGGAACCTTCGCCGGACCCCCGACCGCCAACAGCTGTTCGTATGGGACTGGGAACGGTTCGCGACCGACGCACCGGTCGGCCTCGACGCGGCCCACCATCACATGCAGGTCCATCGGTTCCTGCGCAAGCAGACCGTGGCCGACGCGGTCGAACCGGTGCGGGCCGCGCTGCGCACCGATCTTCCCCGGCTGGGGGTCGATCCCGAAGCCGCCGCAGCGGTGGTGATGCTCGAGCTGCTCGAGGCGCTCGCTCGCATGACCGAATCCGGTTTGGCCGGGCAGCTCGCGGCCCCCCGCGCAGAGCTGGTCGATGCGCTCCGGTCCGAACTCGCCGCCCCACGGGGGCGGGTGTCATGAGCCGATTCGGATCATTCCGCGAATCGCTCCGGGGCCGATCGTCACTCGGTAAGCGCGGCCTGCCCCCGAGCGTCCGGTCGTTCGAGCGCACGGTCACGTCATGGGCTCGGCGACCGACTGCGGGCGGTCGGGTGTTTCCGAACTTCTTCATCGTCGGCGCCCAACGAGCCGGCACGACGTCACTGTTCCGCTATCTCGAGCGCCACCCGAACATCATCGGGCCCGTTCGCAACAAGGGCGTGCACTACTACGACACGAACTACCACCGCGACCTCACCTGGTTTCGTTCGCAGTTCCCGACCGCGGCCAGCGTCGCTGCGATCGAGCACGCCACCGGCGCGCCGGTCGCGGTCGGGGAGGGCAGCCCGTACTACTTGTTCCACCCCCAGGTGCCGGCCCGAATCGCCGGCACCCTGCCCGATGCCCGCATCATCGTCTTGCTGCGCGACCCGGTCGATCGGGCGATATCGCACTACGAGCACGAGAAAGCACGGGGCTTCGAACCGCTTTCGCTGGCCGACGCGTTGGCGGCCGAGCCCGAACGGCTGGCCGGGGCCGAGGCTGCGCTTCGCGCCGATCCGACCCTCGTCCACGACGGGCATCTGCATCACGCCTATGCCGGTCGCAGTACCTACACGCCGCAGCTCGAGCGGTGGTTCAACCACTTCGACCGGTCGCAGGTCCTGGTGCTGGGCAGCCAGGACCTGAACGAACGCACCCGCGACGCGGTCGACCGGACCGTCGACTTCCTCGGCCTACCGGCCGCACCCGAACTCGACTACCCCCAGTACAACCAGCGCCAGTACGACCCCGGCGACGCCGAGATCCGTGCCGCCCTGGCCGAACAGTTCGCAGCGTCGAACGCCCGCGTCTCGGAATTGACCGGCATACGGTTTTCGCCCGCAGGCGAGATCCGCCCGTAGGGCGGGCTCGACTCGCGCTGCGGACTCAGCCCGCACACGCAAGGGCATACCCGAACCTTGACGGGTAACCCAGCCCGGAACGGGAGTGGAGGGCGGCTCGGCGCCTCCGGCGCAGCCGCAAGCTGACCAAGGCCGCCTTGCGGCCGACTCAGCGCCGCGGGAGCGAAGCGGGAAATACCGCAGCGCCCATCACGCCCCGGTTGCGGTTCGGTCGGCGCCGCTCGTAGAATCATCGGCTGGCCTTGCGCGCGGTGCGCGGCCTGATTTCCGAGCCATTGAAAGGCCACTCGTGCCAACCATCAACCAGCTGGTCCGTCATGGACGCCAGTCAAAGCGCCGTAAGGAAACCACGCCGGCGCTCAAGGGCGCGCCGCAGCGCCGTGGCGTGTGCACCCGCGTCTACACCGTCACCCCCAAGAAGCCGAACTCGGCCTTGCGCAAGGTGGCCCGGGTCCGGTTGACCAGTGGCATCGAGATCACCGCCTACATCCCGGGCGAAGGCCACAACCTGCAGGAGCACTCCATTGTGTTGGTGCGCGGCGGTCGGGTGAAGGACCTTCCCGGTGTTCGATACAAGATCGTGCGCGGCACCCTCGACACCTCGGGCGTACGCGATCGCAAGCAGGCCCGTAGCCGCTACGGCGCCAAGAAGGATTAGGGAGCAGCTCATGCCACGTAAGGGCCCAGCACAGCGCCGCGAACTCCAACCCGATCCCGTCTACAAGTCGGTCGTCGTCACCCAACTGGTCAACAAGGTCCTGCAGCGGGGCAAGCGGGCCACCGCCGAACGCATCGTGTACGACGCGCTGAGCACGATCGAAGAGAAGACCGGTGCCGAACCGATCGCGACCCTGAAACGGGCCGTCGAGAACGTCAAGCCCCAGCTCGAGGTGCGCAGCCGCCGGGTGGGTGGTGCGACCTACCAGGTGCGGGTCGAGGTTCGTCCCCGTCGGTCCAACACCCTCGCGATCCGGTGGCTGGTCGAGTACTCGCGGGATCGCCGCGAGCGCACGATGGCCGAACGCCTGGCCAACGAGCTGCTCGATGCCTCCAACGGCGTCGGCGCATCGATGAAGCGCAAAGAAGATCTCCACAAGATGGCCGATTCGAACAAGGCCTTCGCCCACTACCGCTGGTAGCGACGGTGCCTCGCGACGCCTGGTGCGTCGCGTAGACTTTCTCCGTTCACTTCCCCGAACCCATCGAGTCCGTCTGCGAAATCGGGCTCGCAGGAGCACGCAAGCACGACCGGCGTGCGCCCCATGGTGCCGAAACCGGCACGCCCCCAAACCCCGAAGAACAAAATACTCAGTACGAAGGACACGTAGCGACATGGCGCAGGAACGCAAGCCACTCGAGCGCACTCGAAACATCGGCATCATGGCCCACATCGACGCGGGCAAGACCACCACGACCGAGCGCATCCTCTACTACACCGGCCGCAGCTACAAGATCGGCGAGGTCCACGACGGCGCGGCCACGATGGACTGGATGGAGCAGGAGCAGGAGCGGGGCATCACCATTACCTCGGCGGCCACCGCCTGCGTGTGGAACGACCACCGCATCAACATCATCGACACGCCCGGCCACGTCGACTTCACGGTCGAGGTCGAACGTTCGCTGCGGGTGCTCGACGGTGCCGTCGCAGTGTTCGACGGCGTGGCCGGCGTCGAACCGCAGACCGAAACGGTGTGGCGCCAGGCCGACACCTACGGCGTACCCCGCATGTGTTTCGTCAACAAGATGGACCGCACCGGCGCCGACTTCTTCTTCTGCCTCGACTCCATCAAGGACCGTCTCACGCCCGACGTTGCGGTCATCCAGCTGCCCATCGGTGCCGAAGCCCAGTTCGAAGGCGTCGTCGACCTCGTCCGGATGAAGGCGCTGGTCTGGCCCAAGACCACCGACGAGAAGGATCTCGGCGCGACCTACGAGGCCGTCGACATCCCCGACGATCTCGTCGAACAGGCCGAGGAATACCGAGCGTTGCTGCTCGAGGCGCTGGCCGACACCGACGATGACCTCATGGAGAAGTACCTCGAAGGCGAGGACATCTCCGAGGGCGAGATCAAGGCCGCACTGCGCAAGGCGACGATCGCCGGCCAGCTCGTGCCGATCCTCAATGGCACCGCGTTCAAGAACAAGGGCGTCCAGCCGTTGCTCGACGCGGTGATCGACTACCTGCCGTCGCCGCTCGATGTACCTCCGACCAAGGGCACCCATCCCAAGACCGGCGACGAGATGGAGCGCAAGGCCAGTGACGACGAGCCGTTCTCGGCCCTGGCCTTCAAGATTGCCACCGACCCCCACGTCGGCAAGCTCACGTACTTCCGGGTCTACAGCGGCAAGCTGGAGAAGGGCGAACAGGTCACCAACGCCCGCACCACGGCCAAGGAACGCATCGGCCGGCTGCTCGAAATGCATGCCAACGATCGCGAGGACCTCGACGCCGTCTACACCGGCGACATCGCGGCCGGCATCGGCCTCAAGAACACCCGCACCGGCGACACGCTCACCGATACCAAGAACCAGATCGTGCTCGAGAACCTCGAGTTTCCCGATCCGGTCATCCACGTCGCGGTCGAACCCAAGTCCAAGGGTGACCAGGACAAGCTGTCGAAGGCGCTCGGCGCGCTGTCCGAAGAGGATCCGACCTTCCGCGTCCACACCGACGAGGACACCGGCCAGACCATCATCGCCGGCATGGGCGAGCTACACCTCGAGGTGCTGGTCGATCGCATGTTCCGCGAGTTCAAGGTCGACGCCACCGTTGGTAAGCCTCAGGTGGCCTACCGCGAGACCGTCACCGCGACGGTGGAGAAGGACACCTACACCCACAAGAAGCAAACCGGTGGTTCGGGTCAGTTCGCCGAGGTCACCATCGATCTGGAGACCACCGGCCCCGGTGGCGGCTACGAGTTCGTCGACAAGATCACCGGTGGTCGTATTCCCAAGGAGTACATCGGTTCGGTCGATCAGGGCATCCAGGAGGCCATGACGGCCGGCGTGCTCGCCGGCTACCCGACGGTCGACGTCCGGGTGACGCTGGTCGACGGCAAGTTCCACGACGTCGACTCGTCGGAAATGGCATTCAAGATCGCTGGTCTGATGGCGTTCAAGCAGACGGCTCGCAAAGCGAAGCCGGCCCTGCTCGAACCGGTCATGGCCGTTGAAGTCGTCACCCCGGATGACTATCTGGGTGACGTCGTCGGTGACCTCAACTCCCGTCGTGGGCAGGTGCAGGGAACCGAGCAGCGCGGTCACAACCAGGTGATCGAGGCCCAGGTGCCGTTGTCGGAAATGTTCGGCTACGCTACCGACTTGCGTTCGCGCACCCAAGGTCGCGCCGCTTACACGATGCAGTTCGATTCGTACCAGAAGACGCCTGCATCCGTTCAAGAAGAAATCGTCGCCCGAATTCGCGGCGAGTAGTAGTAACCACCCCCTGTCCTACACAGAAAGCAAAGCAAGGGTTCACCATGGCCAAGGAGACCTTCGAGCGCACCAAGCCCCACGTCAACGTGGGGACCATGGGGCACATCGATCACGGCAAGACCACACTGACCGCCGCCATCACGAAGGTGCTGGCCGACAACGTTGAAGGCTCGTCCTTCACCGAGTTCGAGAACATCGACAAGGCGCCCGAAGAACGCGAGCGCGGCATCACCATCAACG
>JABDJW010000434.1 GCA_013002375.1 Acidimicrobiales bacterium
CGGTTCGACGAGGCCGATACGGGCGTCGAAGTGGGGTTCGGCTCCGGGCCGCAGCACGGTGAACGCCAGCACGCCGATCGCGACCGCTGCGAAGGCGATGGCGCTGGCGATCAGCGCGGTGCGACGCAGGAAGGGGTCTGAGGGGAGCGAGGGTTCTGCCATGAGGGAAGGGGCCACCGGAAGTGTACCGGCGCTCCTATCGGCAATCGTGGGCACCGGTTGACCGAATCGGTCACTCGCCGCCGGCTCGCCGCTACGCTTCTGGCTCGGAGGAGAAGCAGATGGATCGACCAGGGAAATTCGAGCATCACCGTTTCGTGGGCGACAAGCGAACCCAGGTGGTGTACGACATCGACGCAGTCACCGATGCCGCGGTCATCGATGAACTCATGGAGTCCGAGCAGTACCTGTGCTTCGGGCCCGACACGCTGGCCGAGGCCCGCAACCGCGGCTACCGGCTGCGCAGCGTCTAGCCCACGTGCGCATTACGTTCGAAAGCGACGGCTGTGCCCTGGTGGGTCATCACTATCTGCCCAACGGCGGTGCGCAGATGCCCGGCCTCGTCGTCGCCCATGGCTTTCCTTCGGCCGCCGGCGGTGGCGCCAACAGCTACGGCACGTACCCGTCGCTCGCCGAGCGGTTTGCCGAAGAGCGCGGGTGGGCCGCGCTCAGTTTCCAGTTTCGCGGCTGCGGCGGATCGGAAGGCTACTTCTCGCTCGATGCCTGGTTGCGCGATCTCCGGGCCGCCACCGATCACGTGCGTCGGGCCGGAAATATCGACCAGGTCTGGTTGGTGGGCTTCGGGACCGGGGGCGCCTTGGCCATCAACGCGGCTGCGATCGATCCCGATGTCGCGGGCGCGGCCGTGCTCGCCACACCCGCCGATTTCTCCGACTGGGCCTCGAGCCCGGAGGATCTCGTCACGTACTGCCGGTCGCTCGGGGTCCTGAGCGACGACCAACCACAGGACTTCGACGCTTGGGCCGCGCAGCTGAGCGAACACTCGGCTGAACGTTGGGCCGCAGAGCTGGCGCCGCGACCGCTACTCATCGTGCATGGCGCCGACGACCGAACGGTGCCGTCGCTCGATGCTCGTGCCATCGCCGACGCACACGGCGAGGCCGACCTTCGGCTGATTCCGGCCGCCGGCCATCAGCTTCGCCACGACCCGCGATCGATCGCGATATTGCTCGGTTGGCTCGAGCGTCAACGCTACCGAGCGTCCCGGTAGGCTGACGCGCAATGAGCTGGTCTCGAGGCGACGACGCGCCCCACCCCCGCGTGCTCGTGGTCTGTACTGCGAACATCTGCCGTTCGCCGGTCGCCGAGCAGATGTTGCGCGACCGCATGGCCCACTACCAGGTGCCCGCGTCGGTGGCATCGGCCGGCTTCTTGCTGTCGGGCAGTGAGCCGGACCGGACCATGGTGAAGCTCGCCGCGTCGCACGGCGTGCACGTCGTCGATCACCTGAGCCAGGTCGCGACCCCCGAGTTGCTCGACGCCACCGATCTGGTCGTCACCATGGAGCGTCGTCACGCCCGCGATCTCATCGTCCAGGCGCCGCAGGCGACCGCCCGAATTCACACCTTGCTCGGTTTGCTGTCGGCCAGCGCCGAGGTCGGTCGGCCGGCGCGACCGACCCAACTCGCCCCGTGGCTCGAGCGAGTCGCCGCCGTTCGGCCACCGTCGGTGTTGGTGGGCGATCTGGGCGGCGATCAGATCGCCGACCCGCATGGGCGGGCCAAACGGCACTACAAAAAAGCCTTTGAGCAGCTTCGCGATGCTGTCGATGAACTTGCCGTCGTACTCCGCGGAACAGACTGACCGCGCCGAAAGGCCTGCCGATCGGCATGAAATATTCACGAAGAGTGAGCCAAATCTCTACCGATGTTCCAATATCGACATCTTTGTCTCTCAAATGTATGGTGGTGAGTCGTGGCTTCTCCAAACTTCACGCCCGGGACCGCTGATCTCGCTGCCGCCTCGGGTTTTGGCGCGTCCGGCATCGAGACCCATCCGACTGGCTCGAAACTGACCGACGTATCTGCCGATGTACTCGCCGATGAGCCGGTGGTCACCATTTCGCGCGGCCCCTACGTACGGGTGTTCAAGAGAATGCTCGATGCCTTCGCCGGGCTGTGTTTGGCCATTGTCTTGGCCCCGGTACTGGCGGCTATCGCGGTCGCGATCCGACTGACGTTGGGTCGCGGTGTGTTGTTTCGCCAGGATCGCATCGGCAAGGACGGCGACGTGTTCAGCGTGTACAAGTTCCGCACGATGCGCCACGATCGGCGCGCGACGGCCAAACCGTTCGGCGGGCCGGACCGGCGCGCGACGCACAAGACCAAGTCCGACCCCCGCCACACCAGACTCGGCCGGTTTCTGCGCAAGTGGAGCCTCGACGAACTGCCGCAGCTCTTCAACGTGCTCGCCGGCGACATGAGCTTGGTCGGTCCTCGCCCCGAGCTTGCGTCGGTGGCGGCCGAATACGGTCTGATCGATCATCCCCGCACGTTGGTGCGGCCCGGCATCACGGGTGCCTGGCAGATCTCGCCGCTACGAACCGAGCTCCTGCACGAAAACGTCGAGATCGACCTCGACTACGTGCGGAAGGTCACCTTCTTGGGTGACGTCAAGATCATGCTCGGGACCATTACTGCGGTCGTCCACGGCCGCGGCGCGTAACTCGTTCGTTTCGCTTCCCCAGGGTTGCGCCCGACCGAACGAACGCAACTGAATGAACGCGACTGAACGCTGGGGTCTAACCGGGCAGGATCTCGGCGCGGGGCGCGACGGCGGAGTCCGGGTTGGGCCGGCGGATGCGCGACTTCTGGCCGACGATCCTCATCACGTAGCGAATGTTCACGATGGTGTACCGCCGCCACAGCCGGCGTGGGTCCTGGCCCAGGCGGAAGAGCCATTGCAGGCCGGCCCGTTGCACCCACTGGGGTGGTTCGGCGAGCAATCCGGCGTGGTAGTCGAAGGCCGCACCAACGGCCAGCATGGGCATCGAGACCAGGTTTCGGTACTCGTACGTGAAGATCTCTTGGCGAGGGCAACCCAGGCCGACGAGCACGATGTCGGCGCCGCTGTCTTGGATGCGGCGGGCGATCTCGTACTTCTCGGCCTGGCTCGTCGTCCGGAATTTCGATGGTTCGGCGCCCGCGATCTCGAGGCCGGGGAAACGGGCCGGCAGGTTCTTGCTGAGCCGCTCGAGCACGTCCTCGGTGGATCCGTACAGGTAGACGCTCAAACCGTTCTCGGCGGCCATGGCGCAGGTTCGCAGGGTGAGTTCGGGGCCGTACACCCGGTCATCGAGGCGAATGCCGTGGAGGAGGCGGAGCGCCCACCGAACCGGCTGCCCGTCCGGGGTGACGAGATCGAGGCCGTTCAGCCGGTACCGATGTTCGTCGTCGTCGACGCCGGTCATCACACCGTGCACGGCCAGCGCACTGACGCCGAACGGCCGATGTTCCAGCGCCGCCTCACGGATATAGGCAATGGCGGCAGCGTAATCGACCGCGTCGACGCGGATGCCGAGAACGTTGTGCTTCCCCAGATCGGTCATCGACCGTCCGTCGCCCATTGCGGGCAACGCGCGGAGATGGCGGGACCGCGAGGTGGGCCGCCGTCGGGGAGCAGTTTCCATAGAGGGCAATGCTACGTAACGTGGCGCGACCTGTCGAATTGACCATTCTGCGCGGCCAGCGTCTTCCCGACAGTGGTCGCCCAGCAGGAACCGCAGGCCGACTAGACTATTGATGAAATGTACTGAAATTCGTATCCTGGGGCACGATCCCCAGAAAGGACACACTTCCCTTGAAGGTTCTCGTCACTGGTTCCAGTGGCCTCATCGGCTCGCAGGCCGTGCGCTTCTACGACGAGCGAGGGCATGACGTTGTCGGGGTCGACAACAACATGCGAGCGGAGTTCTTCGGCGCCGGTGGCGACACGACATGGAATCTCGAACAACTGAAGCAGCAGACGCAGCGATTTCGCAGCGTCGACATCGATATCCGCGACAGAGGCTCGCTCTTTGCCCTCTTCGCCGACGAGCAGCCCGACTTCATCGTGCACTGCGCGGCGCAGCCCAGCCATGACAAGGCGGCCGACATCCCACTGGTGGACTTCGACGTCAACGCGGTCGGCACCATCAACATGCTCGAGGCGGCCCGCCAACACTGCGCCGAATCGCCCTTCGTGCACATGAGCACGAACAAGGTCTACGGCGATGCGCCGAACGACCTCGATCTCATCGAGCTCGAGACCCGGTTCGACTATGGCGACGACGCCTACGCCAACGGCATTGCCGAGGACTTCCGCATCGATCAATCGCTGCATTCGCTGTTCGGGGCATCCAAGGCCGCAGCCGACATCGTTGCGCAGGAGTACGGCCGCTACTTCGACATGCCGGTCGGCATCTTTCGCGGCGGGTGTCTCACCGGTCCGGCCCACTCACCGGTCGAGCTTCACGGCTTCCTGGCCTACTTGGTGAAAACCGCGGTCGGCGGCGGCCACTACCGAATCTTCGGGTACAAGGGCAAGCAGGTCCGTGACAACATCCACAGTTTCGACGTACTGCGGGCGTTCGAGGCCTACCGCAGTAACCCTCGGCCGGGCGAGGTCTACAACCTCGGCGGAGGCCGCGGGAACTCGGTGTCGATGCTCGAAGCGTTCGCCAAGGTAGAGGAACTCACCGGCCAGTCGATCGACTTCGAATACGTCGACGAGAACCGGGTCGGCGACCACATGTGTTACATCTCCGACCTGACCAAGATGCGCGAGCACTTCCCGGGCTGGGACATCACCCTCGACCTCGATGCAATCTTCACCGAGTTGGTCGAGGCCGCCCAACGCCCGGAGTAACCGGCGGCCCGATCAGGCCGACTGCGCCGCTGGTTCGACAACCGGGGCCGAGCGCACGGTCTGGGTCCATGCCCGGGTGTGATCGTGCGCTTGGTCGAGGCTGAACTGCGTACGAACTCGCTCGAGGCCCCGCTCGATCAGCATCTCGCGCCGAGCATGGTCGGTCGCGATCGCGATCATCTCTTGGGCCAGGTCGGCGATGATCTGTTCCCGGCTCCAGACATCGACCAACACGCCGGCGTCGCCGAGGGTGGCCGGCACGGCGCCGGTCTTCAGCGCGATGACGACGGTGCCGATCGCCATCGACAAGATCGGCAGGGTGCCGCCCGCGTCCCGGTGGCTCGGGAACACGAGCGCAGTCGCCCGGGAGATGTGCTCGCGCTCCTGTTCGCGGTGCATCGCACCGTGCACCGTGACCGAGTTGCGCAGGCCGAGATCGTCGACGAGCTTCACCAGACGGTCGTGTTCGGGTCCGGTACCGATGAGGTCCAGGTGGGCGTCATGGCGGGCGGCAACGACCTGGGCGAACGCTTCGATGCCGAGCTGATGGCCCTTCCAGTGCAGCTGGCGCCCCGACATGACGAACCGGACCGAATCGGGGTCACTTGGCGGGTAACGACGGGCTTGTTCGATCTGGGCGGTATCGAGCGAGAACGGTGGACGGAAGACCACCGCGTTCTTGGCCCCCGCGGCTCGGAGTCGATTGGCGGTCACCGGAGTGGCCGCCACCATGACGGTGGACTCGGATTCGGCCATGCGACGCCAGTTGGGGGTACGCATGCCCAACTCCTGCAGGGTGCGGCGGATGAGATCGTCGATGCGGGCGCGGAAGCCCCTCGGGGCCAGGGCTTCGGGCGTCCACTCGCCGCCGGTCACCGGCCCGAAGATGTGCGGCACGCCGAGCCGCACGAGGGGAACCGGCATCCAAAACGCCGAGAACGACGCGTATTGGGTGATGTCGAGGCCGTGTTCCTTGTGGATCTTGCTGGCCGCCCGCATGGCCCGCCGGAGCCAGAAGTAGCAGTGCACCGTGTCGCCCCACTTGGCGCCGGTCTGCAGGGGGCCCACCTTCTCCGGTAGGTGGATGTAGACCCATTCGATGTTCGGCGGTGTCTGGGCGGCCTCGATGGCGGCCCGGTTGCTGGCTTTGGTGAGGACCCAGGTCTGGTGGTCCCGAGCGGCCAGTTGAGCGGCCTGCCAGCCGAGCCCGGGGTCGGAGCCCGCGTTGGGAATGCAGTCGTAGGCGACGACGAGCATCTTGGATCTGGTCATGAAACTCGCACCAGAGATCGAGCGTACACAGCAGCGAATTTCCAAGCCACCTGGCATGGTGGGCCGTACGACCCTTTCCGGGCGGAATCTCCGGCCGTCGGTCGCAGGCCGGTACGATTGGGTCGATGAGAGTGCTCTGGTTGGCGGGGGATTTCTTCGACCCGCCGGCGAACGGGCTCTTTCGGTACTCGAAGGATGTTGCCCGGGCGATGCAGGGAGCCGGCGCAAGGGTCGACTTCATCGGCCGTCGCCGCGACGACCAAGCCGGCGCCGTCGACGACTGGACGTTGCTCGAATCCCACACCGTGCCTGCGGCGCGCAAGCTACTGGGGCGATGGCCGGTGAAGGTGGCCGACGTCTGGGGGGACGACTACGGCGAGGCCGTGCGGGCCGCGGTGGCCGCCACCAGCTACGACGTCGTGGTGATCGATCATCTTCGAGCCGCCGGCGCACTTCACCTCCTGCCCGATGACCAGCCGATCATCTACCTCAGCCACAACGACGAGAGTGTGGTGAAGAGGGACAGTGCGGATCGCCTGCGGTACCCCAAGAAGGCGTTGATGCGCTGGGACGAGCGCAAGATCACCAAGCTGGAGAACGAGCTTCTGGAGCGGGCGCTGGTCATCACTGCGATCGCCGAGCCGGATCGGCAGAGTTTTGGCGCCCGGGTTGCCGATGGCACCGACCGCATCCTCACCGTCGAGCCGCCCTATCGGGGACCGCGCGTCGAGGCGCGAGCGATCGACGTCGACACGCCGCGACGGGTTGTGATCTTGAACAACCTCGGGTGGAGTGTGAAGCTCCACAACACCCTCGAGTTCATCGAGCAGACCAAGCGGCTCGCCGAGGGCGGTGTGGAAATCATCGTGGCCGGCGGGTGGTCCGACAGCCGGCGATTGCGAAGGCGCTACCCCTGGGTCCATTTCGCCGGATTCGTTCCCGATCTCAATGCGTTGTTGGCGGAGACCCGCATCGGGCTGGTGTACGAGCCGGTGGGCGGCGGCTTCAAGATGAAGACCCTCGATTACGTGTTCCGGCGGGTGCCCATGGTGGTGCTCAAGGGCTCGATCGTGGGCATCCCGCTTCAGCCGGGTGTGCACTACGTCGAGGCCGCCAACGCAGTCACCATGGTCGATGCCTGCCTCCGGCTCGTCGACGACGTCGATGCACTGAACGACATGCAAAACCGCACGTACGAGGCGCTGGACGGCCGGTTCACGGCCGAGGACATCGGACCGCGCCTGTGTGCATTCGTGGAGGAGAGATTGGCGCGGCGGTCCTCGGCCTAGGCCCGCCGGCGGTGGCTCGAAACCACGACGTTCACCGCGCCGAGCATCTGTCCCGCACCGATCAGGCTGGTGCGGGCGCCCGATGCCGCACCGGCGAGGCCGCCGCGAGGCAAGCGGAACAGCCCACGGAACAATCCGCCGCCGACCCGGGCTGCGCCGACGACGATGTGGCGGGCTCGCACCAGCAGCTTGGCCGGGCCGCGGCGCAACGAGAGGTCGGCGCGGCTCATGATGTTGCCGTCGCGCAACAGGCGCCGAATGATCGCCTGCCGCGTCGTTCGGTGGGGTGGCACCCACTCGGTTGCGGCTGCGTCGGGAGCGAAGGCGATCCGAAACCCGTCCCGCTGGAGCCGGAGCCCGAGCTGATAGTCCTCGCCGTCGAATCCGAACTCGTCGTCGAAAGCCGCCGCGCGGCCGTCCGTCAGCCGCTGGGCGATCGTGGCCTGCAGCAACGCGTTGTTCGTGGTTAGCCAGCCGGCGTCGGCGTCGGGAGCCGGGCTCTCGGAGGCCCAGGTCGCCGTCGCGGTCACCCACGCCGGCGGCGGCTGTTCGTAGCGATACTCGACCGGTCCGACGACCGCTGCCGCGCCGGTCGCAGCCTGCCGCTGGGTGAGGGCGCGGAGCCAGCTGGGAGAGACCTCCTCGTCGTCGTCGAAGAATCCCACGAAGTCGGTGCCGCAAACGTCGAGGACGAGGTTGCGAGCGGCGGCGATGCCGGGGCGGTCCTGTACGCGATAGGAGAAGCCGGGCAGATCGGCGAACTCGGCACACACCGCCTTGGCCGACTGGTCCGGGTCGTTGTCGACGACAATCGTGGTCGTCCAGTCGTAGCCGGGCGCCGGGTGGTCGAGGTTTCGTACCGACTGGAGGGCGGTGCGCAATTGCTCGGGCCGACGGTAGGTCACCAGCGCCACGCTGACCGTAGCGGTCATTGCTGAGGCTGCCAGGCGTCGAATCTGGCGCGCCGCTTCTGCTCGAGCTGCGCCATGTGTTTCGGGCTCCGATGAGCTCCGGCCTGCACGATCATCATCACCAGCACCGCCCAGTAGATCGTGCGGCCCATCATGCCCTGCTCGGTCACCATCGAGATGAGGGCGAAGGACAGCATGGTGAGCGGCCACAGGCCCATCACGCCTGGTGTCACCTGAATCAGTCGGGCGGCGCGGATCGCCGACCGGGCGTAGAGCAACGCGAACAACGTCAGGCCGAGCAGCCCGATCTCGAGGTAGTAGTCGAAGAAGCCGTTGTGGGCATGGGGCGGCAGCCAGTCGTTCTGGACCCAGATCTCATGGGACGGAGAAAAATAGCCGGTCCAGAATGCATTCCACCCGGCGCCCAGGATCGGCCGTTCGGCCGCTACCGTCCAAAGGTCTTCCCACAGGTCGGTCCGGCCCGACAGGGTGATGTCGCGGCCCAGGTAGCTGGCGATCGAGGCCAGGTTGGTCGCGGTGATGGCCATGCCGGCCGCCGCGCCGCCGACCATCGTGATCGCGACGGCGCCGTAGAGGGTCCTGCGGGCCCGAAACGCCTGGAAGACGATGGCCATCGCGGTGACAAGGCCGGCGGCGACCAAGGCGGTCTTGGAGTTGC
The DNA here is from genome assembly GCA_013002375.1 of Acidimicrobiales bacterium. Classification (GTDB taxonomy): domain Bacteria; phylum Actinomycetota; class Acidimicrobiia; order Acidimicrobiales; family SHLQ01; genus JABDJW01. The sequence continues at coordinate 9,018 of JABDJW010000434.1, forward strand.
TGCCGAGCAGCACGACGATGCTCATGCCCGCACAGGAGTACCAGATCGTCCGGCGTCGACGGTCTTCGCGTGCGGTGAGCGCGAACACGATGGTTGCGAACGCGGCGATTCGACCGAGCTGGTTCTTCTGCAGGAATGTGCCGGTCCAGGACGCGCCGGTGCCGGCGCGGGTATCGACCGCCTGCCCGTATTGGGGAACGCCGAGTGAGAAGGCGATCTGGATGATGAGTCCGGTCGCGAGCACGAAGGCCACCATCCGCATGACCTTGCGCACGTCGTACCGGGTGGCCAAGTAGTACCCGAACAACGTGGTGAGGGCCAACGCCGAACTGCGGCGGAAGGTGACCCCGAATCGGGCCGACCACAGCGTGGATGCGACGATGAAGACGATGAGCGCGGCCAAAAGCGGCTCGCGACCGACGACCTTCTCCATCACTCGCCAGTTGCCGTTGAGGCGGGTTATGACGAGCATCATCAGGCCGCCGAAGAACAAGGCGGCCAGCGCGCCGCCCTCGGCTTGGGCGGTCACCTCGGTGTTCGAGATCGAGAACCATTCGGTCGGCAGACCGAAGGCCAAGAAGAACATGACGGCCAGCGTCAAGAGCTCCTCGGCCAGGGGAGGAGCCGTGACGCGGGGT
>JABDJW010000443.1 GCA_013002375.1 Acidimicrobiales bacterium
GTCAACGTCGGCGATTCGGTCGGTTCGGCCGTCACCCAGCTCACCCTGGTGCTCGGCCTGTTGCCGATCATCACCGGCAAGATCGAGGTCCCCCGTAGGGGCGTCTCCCTGAGCGGCACCTTCACCGTCATCGGCATCTTGATCCTGTCGGCGTCGCTGACCGACGGTCATCTGGGCCGAATCGACGCCCTCGGGCTCCTCCTGTGGTGGGCCATCGGCAGCTTGGTGATTTTTCGTCGAGCCGTGCACGAGCAGCAGTTGCAGCTCCCCGAGGCACCACCTCGGCGATGGCCGCTGATCCGCCAGCTCTTCGGCGCCTTTATACTCTTGGCCATCTCGGCCTCGCTCGCGCTCTGGGCCGTCGTCGCCCTGGCCGAGCGCTTCGGAGCGCCCGAGTTCTTCGTCGGGTTCTTCGTCGCCGCGATCGGAACTTCCTTGCCCGAGCTGGTCTTCGTTGTCACGGCCCTCCGCAAGGGCGCGGTCGCCATGGCGATCGGCGATGTGATGGGATCGTCATTCGTCGATTCCACCGCGTCGGTGGCCATCGGCCCGTTGATCGCCCCCACCGCCATCACCAGGGATCTCGTGCTCCGCGGCACCCTCGCTTCTGCGGTCGCGATTGCGCTCGTCACGATCCTGATGAGTCGAATCCGCCATCACGACTGGAGAACCGGGACGATCTTGATCGCCCTGTATGGCGCGTTCGTCGTCGTGATGCTGCAGTTCGCCTAGCGCGCTCGGGCCACGAAGATGACGAAAGACCCTCGTCGAATCGCTCCCACCGTGCTCGGCTGAGAACACGCCGAGTCACCGGGCCGAGCGAGCACAGGAGCCACTGCGATGTTCACGAACAGCATTTCCTTCGGCACGATCACGCCGCTGACCTTCGACGCTGCCCTCGACGCCTGCCGCCAGGCGCTGGCCGACGAGGGCTTCGGCATCCTGCACGAGTTCGACTTCCGGGCGACGCTGCAAGCCAAAACCGGCACCGACGTCGGCCCCTATACCGTGCTCGCCGCCTGTCATCCGGAAAGCGCCGCCCAGGCCTTGACCCGCCATCCCGAGGTCGGCGTGCTTCTTCCTTGCAACGTGACCGTCTCCGACGAAGGCGGTGACACGGTGATTCGAGCAATCAACCCCAAGGCTGCGATGGAATACCTCGACAGCGAGGAGATCGACGAGATCGCCGCTGAGATCGCCGGTCGACTGCGGTGTGTGCTCGACAGCGTCAGCGACCTCGGTTGAACCGATTCGATGAGCTCAGCACGCGCTGCCTCCGAGCGCGAGACTGAACCAATGGGCGGCAGCACTCTCACCCCAGCGACGTTGATCGTCGAGCGTGATGGGCTCGACGCGCTGATCGGTGAGCTTCGCGCCCAGCACCGCACGGTCCTCGGCCCCCTCGTCCGCGACGGCGTCATCACCCACGGCGAGGTCACCGGCATCGACGACCTACCGATCGGCTGGACCGAACAACAGTCCGGCGGCACGTACCGGCTCCAACCCACCGGCACGGACGAGATCTTCGCCTTCAGCACTCCCTCGGAGTCGTGGAAGCGCTACGTCCATCCGCCCCGGGCCCTGATGCTCCGAGCTCGCCGAGAGGGCCCAGCCATCACCGTCGAGACCCCCCGGCCCGAGCCCGAGCCGGTGGCCTTCTTCGGCGTGCGATCCTGTGATCTGGCCGCACTCGGCATACTCGACCGAGTTCTGCTCGATCCCGAGGCGACCGACCCGAACTACGCGGTCAGAAGATCCGACATCTTCATCGTCGCGGCGGGATGCTCCACCCCGGCCGCCACCTGCTTCTGCGCCTCGATGCAAACCGGTCCCTCACCGACCAGCGGGTTCGATCTGTCGATCGCCGAACTCAAGGGGTCCGAGCCGCTCTCCTACCTGATCGCGGCCGGAACCGAGCGCGGTGCCGAGGTCCTCGGGCTCCTGCCCGGGCGTTCGGCCACCGCCGCCGATCACGAGCACGCCACTGCCGTCCACGACCAGGCGGTCGCCGCGATGCACCGCACCCTCGATGCGGCCGATCCTCCCCGGGCCGCCGCAGCGCCCGAGCACCCGCAGTGGAACGACATCGCCGAGCGGTGTCTGGCCTGTGGCAACTGCACGATGGTGTGCCCGACCTGTTTCTGCAGTTCGGTCGAAGACACCACCAGCCTCGACGGAAACCACACCGACCGAACGCGCGTCTGGGATTCCTGCTTCGGCCTCGATTTCACCCACATGCACGGCGGTCCGACGCGCACCTCCATCGCATCGCGTTATCGGCACTGGCTGCTCCACAAGCTGGTGACCTGGCAGGACCAATTCGACTCCTCCGGCTGCGTCGGATGCGGCCGCTGCATCACCTGGTGCCCGGTCGGTATCGACCTCACCGCCGAAATCCCGAAGCTGGCCCGAGCAGCAACCGAGGTGGCTCCATGACCGACATCGCGCATCGCCTCCTCGCCATGCCGGCGTTGGCCACGTTCGACCAGAAGGTGGTCGACGTCCTGGCCAGCCAAGCCCGCGTGGTCTCGGTTCCGGCCGGCCAGCGAATCCTCACCGAGGGCGATCCGGCCGACACCTTCCACATCGTGCTCAGCGGACGTGTCGCCATCGAGATCAACAGCCCCAACGCAGGCCCCATCGCAATCGAGACACTCGAGCCGGGCGAGCTGCTCGGTGTGTCATGGATGCTCCCGCCGTACCGGTGTACCTTCGATGCGCGCGTCACCGACGCCGCCGAGCTGATCGCCATCGATGCGGTCGCCCTGCGCGCCGCGGCCGACGCCGACCCGGCCCTTGGCTACGCCTTGTTCAAGTACGTTGCCGGCGTGGTGCGCGACCGACTCCAGGCCGCTCGAGTGCAGGTGCTCGACCTGTATCGGGGCCGTGATGACTGACACCGCCGCCGCGGTCAACGCGCCATCGCCGATGGAGCCGTCGATGTATCGGGTCACGGCCCGCGACGTCGAATCGCACGACACCGTCACCCTCACCCTGGCACCGATGGCCGATGCGCTGCCGGCCCCGAATCCGGGACAGTTCTTCATGCTCTGGGCGTTCGGTATCGGCGAGGCGCCGATATCGGTGGCCGGCGTCACGGCCGACGGGTCGATCGTGCACACCATCCGAGCCGTCGGAGCGGTCACCGACGCGCTCGTCGCACTCCGACCCGGCGACCCGGTCGGCATGCGGGGGCCGTACGGCACCTCATGGCCGGTCGACGCCGCCGCCGGCGCAGATGTCCTCGTGGTCGCCGGCGGTCTCGGACTGGCGCCGGTCCGCCCGGTGATCGACGCCATCGCCGCCGACCCGTCCCGGTTTCGGAGCCGCCGCGTCCTGATCGGCGCCCGCACCCCCGGTGCCCTCCTCTACCCCGGTGCTTCCGCTCGCTGGGAGAGCCAGGGGGTAGCCGTGCAGCGAATCGTCGACCGCGCCGGGCCCGACTGGACCGGCCCGGTCGGGCTCATCACCAAGCTGATCGAACAGTCGACACTGAGCGAGCACACCCACGCCTTCCTCTGCGGCCCCGAACCGATGATGCGGTTCAGCGCCATGGCCCTGATCGACCAGGGCGTCCCACCCGAGCAGATCTGGGTTTCACTCGAGCGCAACATGCACTGCGCCTACGGCCACTGCGGTCACTGCCAGCTCGGCTCGCTGTTCGTCTGCCGCGATGGACCGATCGTGTCGTGGGCCGCCGCCCAGGCCGTAGTACGGATACCGCAGCGATGACGGTCACCGATCCCCGGAACCCGACTGTGCCGCCGTCGAGCCGGCCGTCGCTCGCGGTCTGGAAGTTCGCCAGTTGCGACGGGTGCCAGCTGACGCTGCTCGACTGCGAGGACGAATTGCTCGCCGTCGCGGATCAACTCGACGTGGCGTTCTTCCTCGAGGCATCGAGCGCCTCGGTGGCCGGCCCCTACGACGTCTCGTTGGTCGAGGGCTCGATCACCACCGAAGAGGACCGGGCTCGCATCCAGGAGGTACGGGCTCAATCGAAGACCCTGATCACCATCGGCGCCTGCGCGACCGCCGGTGGCATACAGGCGTTGCGCAACACCAGCGATGTCAGCGAGTTCCTGCGTATCGTCTACGCCACGCCGTCCTACATCTCGACCCTCGAGACTTCGACTCCGATCGCCGATCACGTCTCCGTCGACTTCGAGTTACGGGGTTGCCCGATCGATCGACAGCAATTGTTGGAGGTCATCGGCGCCTACCTGGTCGGCCGAACGCCGAACACGCCGGGCCACAGCGTCTGCGTCGAATGCAAACAGCAGGGCAACCCCTGCGTCCTGGTGGCCCACGGAACGCCTTGCCTCGGTCCGGCCACCCAAGCCGGTTGTGGCGCGCTGTGCCCGTCCTACCTGCGGGGCTGCTACGGCTGCTTCGGGCCGGCCGAGACACCCAACCCGCATTCGCTCGGTGCCACCCTGCTCGAGGCCGGCCTACCACCGGACGAACTCCAGCGGTTGTTCCACACCTACAACGCGTGGGCCGAACCGTTTCGCGGCGCCGTACAGGTCCCCACTCCCACCCACCGCCGCCCGGCGACGCAGCAGGAGAACACCAGATGACGCACCGAGCCGGCGGCAGCCGACGCCTCAGCACCGGTGCCCTCGCCCGGGTGGAAGGCGAAGGCGCGATGCACATCGACATCCGCGATGGCGAACTGGTCGACGTGCAACTGAACATCTACGAACCGCCCCGGTTCTTCGAAGGGTTTCTGCGCGGCCGCGGCCTGGAGGAGCCGGTCGACATCACCGCCCGGATCTGCGGTATCTGTCCGGTGGCGTACCAGATGAGCGCGTGCGCTGCGATCGAGGACGCGCTGGGCATCACCGTCGACGGACCACTGCGAGCCCTGCGGCACCTGCTGTACTGCGGCGAGTGGATCGAGAGCCACACCCTGCACATCCACATGCTGCACGCGCCGGATTTTCTCGGCGTCGACAGCGTGATCGAGATGGCCCAGGATCACCGGCCCGAGGTCGAGCGCGGACTGGAGATCAAGAAGATCGGCAACGAGGTGCTGTCGTTGCTCGGCGGCCGAGCCATCCACCCGATCAACGTGCGGGTGGGCGGGTTCTACCGGGTCCCGACCGTGGCCGAGCTGCAGCCGTTGCGCGAGCGGCTCCTGCGGGGTCGTGACCTGGCCGAGGAAGCGGTCGACTGGGTCGCCGGCTTCTCGTTCGCCGACCTCGACATCGACCACGAGTTCGTCGCCGCGCAGCACCCGACCGACTACCCCTTCCTGGCCGAACGCATCGAATCCGATGGCGGCGTGGACATCGCGGTCGCGGACTTCCCCGATCACTTCGAGGAGCATCAGGTCCCCCACTCGACCGCCTTACACGCCCGACACCTCGGTCACGCCGAGGCGAGCACCGACGACGCCGACGACGCCACCGATGCCGCCGCCGTCCGGTTCGAACCCGGCAACTATCTCGTGGGGCCTCTCGCCCGCTACAGCCTGTTCTCCGAACGCTTGTCGGCCGGCGCGCGTGCGGCCGCCGATCGCGCCGGCCTGGGCCCAACATGCCGCAACCCGTTCCAGAGCATCGTGGTTCGGGCGGTCGAAGTCCTCCACGCCTACGAGACGGCCATCAAGCTCGTCGACGGATACGAGCGACCCGACCTTGCCGCCGTCCCGTACGATGTGCGGCCCGGCACGGGACACGGCGTGACCGAGGCGCCGCGCGGCCTGCTCTACCACCGCTACCAGATCGACGAGAATGGCCTGCTCAGCGATGCCGTGATCGTGCCGCCCACGTCCCAGAACCAGGCCACGATCGAACACGACCTCTGGCATTTCGTCGAGGCCAACCTCGATCTGGACGACGAGTCGCTCCGTCGCCAGGCCGAAGTGACGATTCGAAATCATGATCCGTGCATCAGCTGTGCCACCCACTTCCTGGATCTCACCGTGTCCCGCACATGAGCCCGAGTCCATGAGCCCAGATTCCATGAGCCCAGGCCGCGCCCCTGACGTCGTCATCGGCATCGGCAATCCCCTCCGCCGCGACGACGGCATCGGCCCGGCCTTGCTCGCCGCACTCCACGACCGCCTGCCACCCACCGTCGACCGCATCGAACTCGACGGGGAAGCGACCCGCCTGATCGAGGCCTGGTCCGATCGCCGTCGCGCCGTCGTGTTGGACGCGGTCTGTATGGGGGCGGCCGCGGGCACCGTCCACGATCTCCGCATCGATCCCCGGGAACCCGAAGGAACGCCCGCGGTCGGTACGCCCAGCGTCAGCTCGCACCACCCGGGGTTGGCCGCAGCCATCGAGCTGGGCCGAGCCTTTGATCGCCTTCCCCGCTCACTGCGGGTGATCGGCATCGAACCGGAGGATCTCGACCACGGTGCCGGCCTCTCCGCCTCGGTCGACGGTTCGTGCGCCGCGGCAATCGATCTGGTGATCGAGGCCCTGGCATGACCCTCGCCCCGGTGGCGGGATCCACCGCCACCACCGTGCGGGCCCGATTCGAGGTGACCGGCGTCGTCCAGGGTGTCGGGTTCCGACCACACGTACATCGCCTGGCCCGCCGCCATCACCTCACCGGTTGGGTCAGCAACACCGACCACGGCGTCAGCCTCGAGGTCCAGGGCCAACCCGCCGCGATCGAACGGTTTACCCACGAGCTGGCGGCTGACGCTCCGCCCCTGGCCTCGATCTCGACGTGGGCCAAGACCCAACGGCCGGCGCAGCCCGGCACCACGTTCGAGATTCGGGCCAGCGAAACCGGCCGAGCACCGACCCTGGCCGTTCCCCCGGACGTCGCAGCCTGCGCGGCCTGCCTTGACGAACTGCACGATCCGACCAACCGACGCTACCGCCACCCCTTCATCAGCTGCACCGACTGCGGCCCCCGCACCACCATCGTCACCGGCCTGCCGTTCGACCGCAGCCGCACATCAATGGCCGACTTCGAGCTCTGCGGAGCATGCCGCGCCGAGTACCGCGACGTCGACAGCCGCCGGCATCACGCCCAGACGATCGCCTGCCCCGACTGCGGGCCCACGGTCTCGTTCCACCGGTCGGGGCCGACCACCACCCGGCGTCGAACCCTTCACGCTGCGATCGACGCGGCCCGGCGAGCGCTCGGCTGCGGCGAGATCGTGGCGGTGAAGGGCATCGGCGGCTTCCATCTGGTGGCCGATGCGACCAGCGATGCCACCCTCGCTCGACTGCGGGAGCGCAAGGGCCGGCCCGACAAGCCGCTTGCGGTCATGATTCCCGACCTCGCGACGGCTCGCCTGCTGGCCTCGTTGACGCCCGCGGCCGAGGTGGCGCTGACCAGCCCCACTCGCCCGGTGGTCATCGTTCCGGCCCGGCCCGGCACGGAGCTCAGCGGCCGGATCGCGCCGGGCCTCGACACGATCGGCCTGCTGCTGCCGTCCTCCCCGCTCCAGCACCTCCTCTTCGAGCCAGGCTCCGCCACTGACCGGTCCTTGCCGGCGCTCGTGTGCACCAGCGGCAACCGATCGGGCCAGCCGATGGTGATCGACGATGCCGCAGCTCGCCGGCTGCTGGGCCCGATCGCGGACGCGATGTGCTCGCACGACCGAACGATCCACATCGCCTGCGACGACTCGGTGGTGCAGCCGGTCGGGAACGACGTCGTCGTTCACCGCCGCGGCAAAGGGCTGGCCCCCCAGCCGGTGCACCTCCCCTTCCCCGTTCCCGCCGTTTTGGCGCTCGGTGGTGACCTCAAGAACACCTTCTGCCTGGCCTCCGGCCGGGACGCTCTCCTCAGCCAGCCCATTGGCGACCTCGCCGACGAACGGGCCCAGCAGGCCTGGCGCGATGGTGGGCGGGCGGCCGCGGAACGGCATGGCATCGAGCCCACCGCGATCGCCATCGACGCACACCCCGGGTATCACTCGGCCCGCCTCGGCCGTCTTCTCGGCCGGAACCTGAACTGCCCGGTGCTGACCGTGCAACACCATCACGCCCACTTGGCCGCGCTCCTCGTCGAGCACGAAGTGGACGCGTCGACGCCGGTCATCGGGGCGGTGTTCGATGGCACCGGCTACGGCACCGACGGCACGCTGTGGGGCGGTGAATTCCTCGTCGGTGGCTATGCCGCGGCGCCCCGTCGGGCCGGCTTGGCGGCGGTCCCGCTGCCCGGCGGTACGGCGGCAATCCGCGCGCCGTGGCGCATGGCCCTCAGCCACCTGCTCGCGGCGGGGGTCGATACGGCCGGCTTGCCCGCCCCCGGCCAAGCCTCGGCCGTGGAACGTGACATCGTGCTGCAACAAGCGGCCCGGGGCATGCACAGCCCTCCGACCTCGAGCATGGGCCGGCTGTTCGATGCGGTGGCGTCGCTGCTCGACGTCTGTCACGAGATCACTTACGAGGCGCAGGCCGCCATCGAACTCGAGGCGCTGGCGCGAACGGCCACTGCGACCGCACCTCCGTTGCGCTTCGAGCACCACCGCGATGGTGTCGTCGGTGCTGGCGAGCTCGTGCGGGGGCTGGTCGATGGCCTTCGCTCCGGCGCCGACCCCGCCGGGCTGGCCCTCGCCTTTCACCAGGCGGTCGCCGCCATGGTGGCCTCGACCGCATGCCGATTGCGTACGGAGGCCCCGCAACTGACCTCCGTCGGCCTCTCCGGCGGTGTGTTCCAGAACGCGCTCTTGTCCGAGCTCACCGTCGAGGCCCTCACCGCCGAGCGGTTCCGCGTGCTGCGGCACCGGGACATACCGGCCAACGACGGCGGCATCGCGCTCGGTCAGGCGGCGGTGGCGGGCTATCGACTCCAGCACGGCGCCGACCGCCAGACGGAACGGAGCAGCACCTGATGTGTCTGGGATTGCCGGGCCGGCTGGTCGACACCACCGTCGATCGCGGCACCCCGATGGGCGTCGTCGATTTTGGTGGCGCGACCCGCTCCGTGTGCTTGACCTTCACACCCGAAGCCGAACCGGGCCAGTACGTCATCGTGCACGCCGGCGTGGCCATCGCAATCCTGGACGAAGCAGCCGCGGCCGAATCGCTCGACCTGTTCGCCGAGATGGGTCTCACCGATCCGGACTCCGCCAGGGGGATGGCATGAAATACGTGGCCGAGTTCGGCGCGCCCGAGCTCGCTCAGCGGCTGCTCGACGAGATCCGCGCCACCGTCACGCAGCCCTGGACGCTGATGGAGGTCTGCGGCGGCCAAACCCACGCCATCATCTCCCACGGCATCGATCAGCTCCTGCCCGAGTCGGTCGAGCTCGTTCACGGTCCCGGCTGCCCGGTGTGCGTGACACCGTTGGCGCTGATCGATCAGTCCTTGGCCATCGCCGCTCGACCCGAGGTGATCTTCTGCTCGTTCGGCGACATGTTGCGGGTGCCGGGTTCGGCGAGCGACCTGTACCGGGTGCGGGCCGAAGGTGGTGATGTTCGAGTGGTGTACTCACCGCTCGACGCGGTCGAACTGGCTGCCGCCAACCCGGACCGCGAGGTCGTGTTCTTCGGCGTCGGCTTCGAAACGACCGCACCGGCCAACGCCTTGGCCATCCGCACGGCCCGCGACCGGGGTCTCGGCAACTTCTCCGTGCTGATCAGCCATGTGCTGGTCCCTCCTGCAATCGAGGCCATCGTGACGAGTCCCGACTGTCGCGTCGACGCCTTTCTGGCCGCCGGCCATGTGTGCACGGTCATGGGTCTCGACCAGTACGAACCTCTGGCCCAGGCCCACGGCGTGCCGATCATCGTCACCGGCTTCGAACCGCTCGACGTGCTCGACGGCATCCGGCGGGCACTCGGCCAACTCGAGCGGGGCGAGGCCGTCGTCGAGAACGCCTACCCGCGTGCGGTGCAGGCCGCCGGCAACGCAGCGGCGCGCGCCACTCTCGAGGACGTCTTCGAAACGACCGATCGGCAATGGCGGGGCATCGGCACGATCGACCGGAGCGGTTGGCGACTCCGCCCGCCCTACCGAGCATTCGATGCCGCCATCCGCTTCGCGGTCGACGAGATCACCGCCCCCGAATCCGAACGTTGTCAGGCCGGAGCAGTGCTGCAGGGCCACATCCGACCGACCGAATGCCCTGCGTTCGGTGAAGAATGCACGCCGGCCAGCCCCCTCGGCGCGCCGATGGTCTCGGCCGAAGGCGCCTGCGCGGCCTACTACAGCCACCGCCGGGTCGATCTCAGGCGGCGCGAAGGCACGGCGAGAGCCAACCATTCATGACCGATCCGTCCACGTGGTCCTGCCCCCTGCCCCTCGCCGACCAACCGGTCATCACGATGGCGCACGGCGGCGGCGGTCAGCGCAGCGCGGACCTGGTGGAGCACCTCTTTCTGCCCGCGTTCGGGCCGGCCGCAGCCGGTGCCGCCCTGACCGATGCCGCCGTCGTCGAACTCGGCCCGGGCCGAGTGGCCTGTACGACCGATTCCTACGTCGTGCAGCCGCTGTTCTTTCCCGGCGGCGACATCGGCACGCTGGCGATCAACGGCACGGTGAACGATCTGGCCATGGTCGGTGCTCGGCCCCGGGTTCTCACCACCGCTTTCGTACTCGAGGAAGGGCTCGAACTGGCGGTACTGGACCGTATCGCCCGATCGATGGGCCGAGCCGCAGCGGCAGCCGACGTTCGCCTGCTCGCCGGTGACACCAAGGTGATCGAGCGCTCATCGGGCGACGGGCTGTACATCACGACCTCGGGAATCGGAACGGTCGACCCCGACATCACGCTGGAGCCAGCACAGATTCAGCCCGGCGACCGCATTCTGGTCAGCGGCCCGATCGGCCGCCACGGCGTCGCCGTGCTCAGCCGTCGCGAGGGCCTGGAGTTCGGCACCACGATCGAATCCGACTGCGCCCCCTTGCACGACCTGGTCCAGACCCTGCTGGCCGGAGGCACGACCACCCGGGCGCTGCGCGATCTGACCCGCGGCGGCTTGGCCACCGCGCTGTGCGAACTGGCCGAGACCGCTTCGGTCGGCATCGAGTTCGACGAAGCCCTCGTGCCCGTGCCCGAACCGGTTCGGGCCGCGTGCGGTTTCCTCGGCCTCGATCCCCTCGTCGTAGCCAACGAGGGAACGATGGTGGCATTCGTCGCACCCTCCGATGCCGAGCACGCCCTCGCCACGATGCACGCACACCACCGAGGGCGAGGCGCGGCGATCATCGGCGAGGTCGTCGCCGAGAACCCGGGATCCGTCGTCGCACGAACGGCACTCGGTGGCCGCCGGGTCGTCCTTCGTCCCCTCGGCGAACAACTGCCCCGCATCTGCTGACCCGTCGTACCGATCGTTCGGTGCAGACGCGCCCGGGGCCTACTTGAGTTCGAGGGGCGGCACCGCCATCGGCACCTGCACCAGCACCGGACGATCGGCTTGCGCGACGACCTGCATCGTCGTGCTGCCGAAGGTCGGCCGAACGATGCCGCTGGCGCCATGGGTGCCCATGACCACGGCGGAGAGCGACCGCGATGCGGCGAACCCGACCAACGCCTCCACGGGATTCTCATCGTGCAGCACCACCCACTCGGCCATCGAGGGGTCGGCCAGCTGCCCGACGACGTTGCGCACGTACGCGCTCTCCGACACCGGCTCGCCCTGCTCCTTGAGCCGAGCGATGTGTTCGGTGAACTCGGGCCGCAGCACATGCACGACGTGGAGCGGCCGGTTGAGCGCTTCGGCCAAGCCGACCGCCGCGGGCAGTACCCGTTCAGCCATCGCGGAACCATCGACGGCCACCGCAACGTCGCCGTCTTCGGCGAAGGTGTCGAGATCGGCGTTCGGGCCCACCATGATCACCGGCCCTCCCCAGCGCTGGGCGAAGGACTGGGCGAACGAGAAGCTGCGGTCGCCATCGGCCGCTGCGGTGGCCATCACCACCAGGTCGGACGGCTCCATCGCGTCGGCCGCGGCCTGGATGGCATCGTCGGAGCTGCTGATCAAGATGTCGTCGACGGTGAGGTTCGGCCGCGACTTCGTCAAGGCCTTTCGGGCTGCTTCGATCGCCTCGCCGGCGGTGAGGTTCACCGCATCGATCGGCGACAGATCGACCGACAGCAGACGGATCGGAAGCTCCCACTTGGCCGCGAGCCGCGCCGCCAGGCCGACACCGCGGTCGTAGTGGTGGTCGAGCGTGATCGGCACGACGATGCGGGCGATCGGCACCCCGGCGCCCAGCTGGATTGATTCGGTGGATGTGGATGTCATCGGGGTTCCCCTTTGGGTTGGTTGGCTCTTACGGAGACTGTGGCAGTGACGGAGCGAGGATTCGCTCGATCACGATCGACTGAGCGGGAGGGGCGTCGGGGCCGATGGAAACGCTCGACGCCACGAGTTCGGCGACCGGCTCGAGGAGTTCCGGCCGATCGGCATGCAATTCGAGGATCGGCTCGCCGGCCGCGACCTGGTCGCCCGGCTTGGCCAGGCACATGATCCCGGCGGTGGCACTGACCGAATCTTCCTTCCGGGCCCGACCGGCGCCGAGTCGCCACGCGCCGACACCGACGCGCCGAGCATCGACCGACTGAACGAAACCGGCCTCGGCCGCAGTGATGGTCTCGCGGTATTCGGCTACCGGTATGCCCGCGTCGAGAGATCCGCCCTGGGCCGAGACCATCTTCTCGAAGACCGCGAGCGCTTCCCCCGAAGCCAGCACCTCGGCCGGGTTACCATCGAGGCCGGCCAGAACCAGCATTTCTTCGGCGAGGGCCAGCGTGAGCTCCACCACGTCGGGAGGTCCGCCGCCGGCGAGCACGTCGAGTGATTCTTGCACCTCGAGCGCATTGCCGGCGGCACGGCCCAGCACATCGTCCATGCGAGTCACCAGGGCCGACGTGGCGACGCCGTGATCGTTGCCGAGCCGAACCATGGTGCGGGCGAGCTCATCGGCGGCTGCGAAATCGGCCATGAACGCGCCCCGACCGACCTTGACATCGAGCACCAGTGCATCGGTCCCCTCGGCGATCTTCTTCGACATGATCGAACTGGCGATCAACGGGATGGACTCGATCGTTCCGGTGACATCGCGTAGCGCGTACATCTTGCGATCAGCCGGCGCGAGGTCGGCGGACGCACCGGCGATCACCCCGCCGATGGAATCGAGCAGCTCCCGCATGCGGTCGGGCGGAAGTTGCGCCTGCCATCCGGGGATTGCCTCCATCTTGTCGAGCGTGCCCCCGGTGTGTCCGAGCCCTCGGCCCGAGAGCTGCGGCACGGCGGCGCCGCACGCGGCCACCAGAGGGACCAGGATCAACGAGATCTTGTCGCCGACGCCACCGGTGCTGTGCTTGTCGACCGTGGGGCGGCTGAGTCCGGAAAGGTCCAGCCGCTGCCCCGACTCGATCATGGCCGACGTCCACCGGGCCAGCTCGGTGGGCTCCATGCCGTTGAAGTACACCGCCATGGCGAGGGCCGATGCCTGTTCGTCGGCGACCTCGTCGGCGGTGTAGGCGGCGATGAACCAGTCGATCTGCTCGTCGGTGAGTCGGAACCCATCGCGCTTGGCGATGATGATGTCTCGAGCGTTCATCCGGCACCTTCCCTGCCACTGGCCCGCTGCTGGGGCCCGGTGCGCGCCGTCGGCAGATCGTCCGGGCCGAAGGCGTTCGGCAGCAGCGTGTCGAGGCGCACCGGTGCCGGGTCGGCATCGATCAGGAGATCGGGTCCGCCGGCCTCGTACAGCAGCTGTCGACACCGTCCGCACGGCAGCAGGAACGCACCATTGCCGTCGACGATGCTGACCGCCACCAGATGAGCCGCCCCGTGCCGATGGAGATCCGAGACCAGGCCGCATTCGGCACAGAGGGTGAGGCCGTACGACGCGTTTTCGACGTTGCAGCCGCGAACGGTAACGCCGTTGTCGGTGACGCCGGCCGCCCCGACCTGCAGTCCCGAATAGGGCGCCCATGCCCGGGCCGCGACGGCGGTCGCCTCTTCACGGAGCACGGTCCACTCGATCGCCGGTGCGGCCGACACTGCCGAGCGCCTTCAGTCCTGCACGATCAAGAAGCTGGTCTTGGCGTGGTTGGCCACTTTGGTCGAGACGCTGCCTCGAATGAACCGGGTCCCGCGACCGAGGCCTCGGCTGCCCACCACAACCAGATCGGCATCGACCTCATCGGCGACATCGAGGATCGCGCTGGCCGGATTGTCGTCGACGAAGTGACCCTTGTGTTCGATCTTCCGATCGGCGAGGAACGCCTCGGCCACCATCAGGGTGTTGCGGGGTTTGGCCAACAGGTCGATGTTCGAGCGGAACTCGACCGGCACGCTCGAGTACGCCATGTTGATGGCGCGGATCGAGGGCTCGTCATAGGCGGTCACCAGATGCACGATGCCGCCCTCATCGACGAGATCGGCGGCTGCTTCCAGCGCCTTCTGCCCACAATCGGAACCGTCGATTCCCACGACGATGGTTGCTGCTTTCATCATGCTCTCCTGATGGATTCACGGTGGTCTCGTTGCACTGCATCGATTCTGCCCCGCTCACGGTCCGGACTCGGGTGGAGCGGGGGGCTCGGTCGTCGGAGGACGGGGTGGCGGGGAACAGAGGCGCGGCTCGGCCTTGGCCTTTCGCAACGCTTCCCGGGCCTCGGCGACGCCTTGCCGGCCTACTTCCTTGGTCCGCTGATCGAGGCGAACTCGGCGGCTGAAATGCTGGCGCCGACGGTCGGGTACAGGCGGATTGGCGACCCGGCGGCGGCGCCGCCGC
>JABDJW010000082.1 GCA_013002375.1 Acidimicrobiales bacterium
CCTGACCCCTTTTGGGTGCCAATGGGTGACCCAATGGGTGCCAATGGGTGACCCAATGGGTGCCAATGGGTGACCCAATGGGTGATGGCGTCGAGTAAAACGTTGCGGTGCTGCAATCGTTGTTTCGCGGTGGCGTTCGGACTGGAGTCAAGATCGGTTTGGCTGCCCTGGCCCTGATGCTCGCCCAGGGGGTCGTCGTATGGCCCGGAACGCTGGCCGCTCAGGAGGGCTGCGGTTGCACCGACGAAATCGCCGATCAGCCGGTGGTGTTCGTGGGCGAGGCGATCGGCGAGGTGGGACGCCTCGATCTGACCGGCGAGCCGTCGCAGATCCAGTGGTCGTTCGTGGCCCAGGACGTCTATGCCGGTGACGTCGCCCTGGAGCAGTTCGTCGGCATCCCGATGCCCGACGCCGGCGCCGCAGCCTGCCCCGTCCAGTTCGATCGCAATACCGTGTACCTGGTCGGCGGCCGGTTCCTCGACCATCCCGACGCCCGCTCGACCGTCGTCGCGGTGACGGGCTGCACGGTCACGGCCGACGTGGGCCGAGCTGCGTCGCTCGGGCTCGAAGCCCGACCGCCGCCGGGGCCCGAGGCGGCGATCCAGGGCGCGGGACGTCTCCAACCGTCCACCAGTGACGATCAACTCGACCCCCTCACGCTGATCGTGTTCTTTGCGCTGGTCGGTGCCACCACGGCCGTGGTGTGGACGGTCTGGACCCGTCGCTAGGCTGCGACCAAGCGATCATCGGACGGCCGTCCGAGCTCGTGCTCGAGCTGCTCGACTAGCGCAACAGCGGCGCGACTTCGGAGCCGAACGCCTCGATCTGATCGCTCAGTTCGGCCTTGGATCGATTGGCGAAGCGGAGATGCAGCGTGGTGGCCCCGAGGTCACCGGCTTCTTGCAGGGCGGCCGCGATCTGCTCGGGTGATCCGCTGATGGCCGGCCAGCCGCCGGTGTCGAAGTCGAGTTCGCCCACATAGATCAAACCCGGCATGTACCCCATGGCGAATCCGTCGACCGAGCGTCCGGCTTCGGCGGCGGCCTGCTCGACGACGCCCATGATCTCCGGGATCTGTTCCTTGGGGTTGCCCATCGGGATGTAGCCGGTGCCGAACCGGCCGGCGCGGCGCCACGCCGCCGGGGAGTTGCCACCCACCCACACCGGCAGCTCGCCGTTCGGCGGTTGCGGTCCGATACCCACGTCGGCGTACGAGTAGTGCTCACCGTGATGGCTGGCGAATTCGGTGCCCAGCGTGCCCTGCACGGCTTCGAGCGTCTCGTCGAGGATCTTGCCCCGCTTCTTGAACGGCACGCCCAAGGCGTCGAACTCGGCCTCGACATGACCGGCGCCGACGCCGAGGATCGTGCGTCCACCCGAGAGGTGGGCGAGGGTCGAGAACGACTTCGCGGTTTGGAGCGGGTGGCGGTAGGCGGCGATCCACACGACCGAGAGCAGCTTCACGGTCGTGGTCTGAGCCGCCAGGTAGCCCAGGGTGGCCACCGTGTCGTACCAGGTGGTGGTCATGTTCTTGGCGTAGTCGTTGTCCGGGATCGCGACGTGGTCGCACACCCCGATGAAGTCCATGCCGCTGCGGTCGGCGGCCGACGCGATGTCGACCAAGTCGGCGACCGATGCGTCATCCTCCCAGGGCATCCGCAAGGTGCGGGTCAAGGTCTGAATCGGGAGTTGCATGCCGTAGATCACGATCGCATCTTGGCCCCGGCCTCCCGCAGCAGGCAAAGTGACAGCCATGCCCGATCGCATCCCGGCCCGAGCCGAATTGGCCCAGCAGCTCCGAGCTCTCATGCTCGATCTGCACACCACCGATCTCGATGCCGATCAGCTGCGGGCCGTGGCCCGCCAAGTCGATGCGGCGCGCGCTGCGGTCGATGGGCCGGCCCGCCTCGACTGGCACGAGGACCGGCCCGGCGACGAGGTCCAGCTGCAGGAGCGCCGATCCGTCGACTTCCGCACCTATTCGCTGTTTCGAGGTTCGGCCCAGCCTCTGGCCGTCCCGCTGGTGGCCGAGGAGCGGACCGATGAGGACGGTCGTCAGGTTTTTGCCGGGTCGGTGCGGCTCAACCGCATGTACGAGGGCCCGCCCGGCGCGGTGCACGGTGGGTATGTGGCCGGCCTGTTCGACGACCTGTTGGGTGGGGCGCAGGGCTTGATCGGCTTCACCGGCCTCACCGGCAAACTCGAGGTTCGCTACCGGGCCCAGACGCCGATCGATGTCGATCTCGACCTGGTGGCGTGGGTTGACGAACAGCGGGGCCGCCGCCTCACCTGCAAGGCCGAGATCCGGGCGGCGGACACCGTGACCGCCGAGGCGACGGCGTTGTTCGTGCAGTACGAGCTCTGACGGCCGCCCCACTTGGGCGTCAGACTGGGTGGTGTCCTGCTCTACACTGGGTCGCTGCGATGGCCACCCCACACGTTCTTTTCCTCTGCACCGGTAACGCGGCCCGATCGGTGATGGCCAAAGTCATGTTCGCCGATCGCGTCGAAGGCCGGTACGAGGCGAGTGGCGCCGGCACGCTGGTGATCGACGGCCAACCGATGAGTCAGCGGACTCGGATCGCCCTCGAACAATTCGGCCTCGCCGATCTGCATCACCGCAGCCGCCAACTCACTCGGTCCGACATCGCTCGCGCCGACCTGATCGTGGCCATGGAACCCGACCACATCCGTTGGGTGCGCAAGCAGCTCCCGGAAGGTGCCGGCCACACCGCGTGCCTGAAGCGGCTGGTGCGCGACCTTCCCCAAGCGTCGGGCCGGACGATTCCGGAGCGCGTCGCCGAGTTGGGCCTGGCGTCGGTCGATGTCGAGCCGTGGGAAGAAGTCCTCGATCCGGGAGGCGGCGATCAGGACGTCTTCCATGCCTGCGCGACCGAACTCGATCGACTGGTCGACGACTTCATCTCGGTTCTGGATGCCATCCACGGCCGGCGGCGCGCCCGGCCGGGGCTGCAGACACGGAGCGGGCCGGGGTGACCAATCTGGCCGGCTCGGAGAACTGGGCGCTTTCGGTGCAACGAGCACTGTTGCAGCCGCGGCCGAAATGGCGCGGCACCAGCCATACGTTGGCGTTCTTCGTATCGGTCCCGTTGGCCGTCGTCTTCGTGGCGACCCGCAGCTCGTGGTCGGCGGCGGGCGTCGCGTTGATCTTCGCCTTCGGTCTCTCGTTCATGCTCGGCGTGAGCACGGTGGTGCACTGGAAAGTCTGGACACCTGAGCAGTATCACCGGCTCTTTCAGCTCGATCACACCGGCATCTTCATGACCGTGTGGTGCAGCGCGGCGCCCATCGCCGCCTACGGCTTGGGCGGGCGCCGAGGCTGGATCCTGTTCGCGATCATGTTCGTCGGCTCGTGGTTCGGGATCTTCATCGAGTGGCTGCCCTTCAACCCGCCCAGCGGCATGGTCAACACGGTGTTCTTGGGCTTGGGCTGGGCCCCGCTGTTGATGATCGGTTGGTTGTGGACCGAGATGACGCCCCGGACATTTTGGCTGTTGATGATCGGTGGGGCGATCTACACCGTCGGTGCCTTGATCGTCGGTTCGCAGTGGCCCGACCCGAGCCCCGAAATCTTCGGATACCACGAGATATGGCATCTGCTCGTCATTCTCGGCGCCGGGCTGCACTACGTCATGGCCTGGATTCTGGTTCCCTAGTAATCAAGTCCTCAGGCTGGGCCCGAACATGCCGATAGCTGACCCAATAACAGTTGATGGGTTTCCGGGCCAAGGCCCGAGTCGGGACAGCATTCGTGAGCGACGAAGTCAGACAACCGCGCCGCAGTCTGCAACTGCGATTCGTGCTGCTCGTCGCGCTCTTGATGGTCGGTTTGGCGGCGATGTTGGGTACGGCGACCGTCGCCACCCAACGCCGGAACGCGCGCGCGGCCGTCGAGGACCGCGTCGCGGCTGTCGGTGAGCTCGTTGCGCTCGATTCCAGCAGCCGAAATGATCGCTCGGATGCGCCGAGTCTTCGGCTCCTCGGCGAGTTCCTACGTGATCAACCGGGTGCGATCGGCGCGTACATTCTCGCTCCCGATGGCGAGATTCTGGCCGGCGGTGTCGACACCGTAGGACTCGATCTCGGCGCAACCGGTCAAGCCTTTGCCGACCCGGCCGGGGTGGTCGCGCAGGCGACGATTCGGGCCAACGTGGGCGGTGCCCAAGCGGGTACCGCCGTGATTGGTGAATTCGGCGGTGCGCTGCACTCGGCCCAGGCCATCATGGTCGACGGCCAACACGTGCGCACCATCACCTTCGTCACGTCCCTCGACGAGGTTGGCGACGCCACCCGGACCGGCATCCTCTTGGTTCTCGCGGTCAGTGCGTTGTTCCTGCTGGTCGGCCTCACCGTGACGGCGGTCGTCATGCGGCGGGTCACTCGGCGTCTGACTCGCCTCACCGATGCCGCCGAGGAGCTGTCCGAGGTGCGGCTGCCCGCTCTGGTGGCCCAGATGCAATCCGATGGCGCCGAACCCGAGGTCGGCGGCGATCCGGTCGTCATCGACACCGACGGCGGCGATGAGGTCGCCCGGCTGGCCCAAGCCTTTGCCGCCATGCAGATCACCACCGAGGAGGTCGCCCATACCCAGAGCGAACTCCTGAAGCGGGGTATCGGCGACATCTTCGTGCAGCTGGCCCGGCGCAACCAGTCCCTCATCGATCGCCAGATCGAAGTGATCGATGTGCTCGAAGCCGGCGAGCGCAGTCCGGATTCGCTGGCCGGTCTGTTCAAGCTCGATCACCTGGCCGCTCGAATGCGCCGCAACGCCGAGAGCTTGTTGGTGCTCGCCGGTGAGTCGCAGACCAACGTGCGGGCCCGTCCATCGTCTCTGACCGACGTCATTCGGGTGGCGATCGGCGAGGTTGAGCACTATCACCGGGTCGAGGTCGAAGAGGTCGCTTCGATGATGGTGCAGGGCTCGGCCGCCTCTGGTCTGGCCCACCTCCTGGCCGAACTGCTCGACAACGCGTTGCGGAACGCCCCCGAGGTGACCCGGGTTACCGTCAGCGCGAGCCGGCGAGATGACGGCACCTGTTCGGTCGAGATCGTCGACCAGGGCGTCGGCATGACCTCGGACCAACTGACCGAGTACAACACCTTGCTGGCCAGCCCGCCGCCGATGGGGCTTTCGCTCGACAAGGCCCTCGGCTTCATCGTGGTCGGGCGACTGGCCCAGCAGTTCGATGCCGAAGTGATTCTCCGCCCCGGCAACCACGGCGGCCTGGTGGCGCACGTCCTGCTGCCGACCTCGATGCTGAGCGAGAAGCGCGAGCTTCGCCGCTCCGGTGATGACGAGCCGGTGGACCCCCGGCCGACCTCGACGGCCGCCGTCGATCCCCGCCCACCGTCGCCGGCGTCGAAGCGGTCCGAGATCGCAGGCTTGGGTGAGGTCGCCGG
>JABDJW010000102.1 GCA_013002375.1 Acidimicrobiales bacterium
GCCCTTGAGTGCTCCGTCCGACCGGGCCATGGTGCCGCGGCCGGCCAGCACGGTTGCCCTGGTGCGCGACGACGGCCGCGGTCTCACCACCTACCTGCTGCGGCGCAACCCGGCGCTCGAGTTCGCGCCGGGCGCCACGGTCTACCCCGGCGGCGCGGTCGACGACGACGATCACCACCCGCGCTGGGAGCGGTACTGCGCCGGCCTCGACGATCGCCAGGCGTGCGCCGAACTCGCGGTCGAGCGGGGCGGGCTGGCCTACTACGTAGCCGCGGCGCGCGAGTGCTTCGAAGAAGTCGGCATCGTGTTGAGCGACGGTCCGCAGCTCGACCGGTCGGTCGGCCTGGCCGCGGCGTGCCGCGATGGTCGTCAGGTGAATGCCGGAGCGCTGTGGTACCTCGGGCGCTGGATCACCCCGATCGGCGCGCCTCGCCGCTACGACACTCGCTTCTTCATCGCCGTGGCGCCCGAGGGGCAGGAGCCCGAACCCGACGAGGACGAGCTGCTGCACGGCGAGTGGTATCGCCCGGCCGATGCGCTGGCCCAACACGAAGACGGCCGCCTCGAATTGATCCTGCCCACGATGGTCACGCTGCAGTTCCTGCAGCGCTTCAAAACCACCGATTCACTGCTCGGCGCGGTGGCGCACCGGCGGGGGCAGGCCCCGGCGTTGGTCGAACGCGACGGTGGTTTGTTGCGCCACGTCGACTCCGCCTGACCCAGCTCGCGCGCCCCTGCATCGCGCGGACCGTGAGGGTCCACCTTTTGGCAGAACGCCCTATCTAGGGTTTCTACCTGGCGAGCTTCGGCGCGCTTCCAGCAATCGTTCAGGTGTGGCTCACATCCCCGAACTCAACTCACGGCTAAACGAGGAACCCATGAAAAAGATCTTTGCACTGGCAGGTTTTCTTGCCCTCATGCTGACCATGCTCAGCGGCACCGCAGCGGCCCAGGACGACCCGGTGATCACCGCCGATCCGGCCTCGGTCAGCGAAGAGGGTGAAGCCGACATCACGGTGTCGGGCGAGAACTTCACGCCCGGCAACTCCTTGTTCCTGCTCCCCTGTGTGGCCCCCGACGGTGACGCCAACGCCATCAACGGTCAGCAGGACTGCGACATCGCCGACCTCACCGCGGTGACGGTTGGCGATGACGGCACGTTCACCGCCGACGTCACCTACGACATCGTCGAGTGCTTCGCCATCGCGGCCGGCGACGCGGCCCAGACCGAAGCCGCTGCGGTCACCATCCTCGTCGATGGCGCCGCCGGCGCCTGCGGCACCGATGGTGGCGGAAGCGACACGACCGAAGAGGCTCCGGCCACGACCGAAGGACCCGGCGGCGAGGATCCGCTTCCCGAGACGGGCGTCGGTACCAACCTGATGATCGCCGGTGCGTTGTTCCTTCTGGGCGCGGGCTACTTCTCGACCCGGGCCGGTGGCCGGTTGGGCGAGCGCTGAGCAGAACCATGAGCTAGCTGGAGAGCCGAAGACGAAAGTGAGTGGGCACCGCCGCAAGGCGGTGCCCGCTACGTTTTCCGCCACGACATGGGCATGGGGTCAGGTCTACGTTGGACCCTGCGTCGGCATGGGGTCAGGTCTACGTTGGACCCTGCGTCGCGCTGAAACCGCTTCCAAGCCGGAGAGACACTGAGAACCACATCGACTCGGTCTCTGTTTGTCGGACTTTGTAGATCGATCTCGCGCGGAGCGCGCGCAGGGTTCTTTCGAGACCTGACCCCGGAGGCGCGTAGAGTCCAACGTAGACCTGACCCCAGCGGTGTTTGGGCGCGCCGGTTTGCGGGGTTAGCGGTTCGAGGCCTACGAGTCGGCGGCTTGTTGGGCGTCGAACTCGTCGAGCGCGGCGGTGGCGAGGTCGAGCATGCGGGCGCTGCAGCCGGCCATCTCGACCGGAGGCACGAGCTCGCTCACGATCGTGTCGACGATCGACGCTAACTCGGCTGCGGCCGGACCGCCGTCGGGGCCGCCCGCGTTGAGGATGGCCGGTTCGCCGTCGTCGCCGCCGGAGGCGACCGCCGCTTCGATCGGGACTCGACCGAGCAGTGGCACGCCGACTTCGGCGGCGAGTTCGGCGCCGCCACCGGAGCCGAACACCTCGTAGCGCTCGCCGTCGGGCGTGACGAACGCCGACATGTTCTCGATGACGCCGACGATCCGAAGGTAGTTGTTGCGACCCATGTTGGCCACCCGCACCGCGACCTTCTGCGCGACCTTGGCCGGCGTGGTGACGATGATCATCTCGGCCCGGGGCAGCATCTTGGCCAGACCCATCTGCACGTCGCCGGTACCGGGCGGCATGTCGATCACGAGGTAGTCCATCTCGCCCCAGGCGACGTCCTGCAGGAAGTGCTGCACCGCTCGGTTGAGCATGAGGCCCCGCCACATCAGGGCCGACTCCTCCTTGTCGACGAGGAAGCCCATCGACACGACCTTGAGGAGGCCGTCGCCCACTTCCCGTTCGACGGGAACGATCTTCTTGTCCTTCGATTCGAGGTGATCGTCGAGCCCGAGCATGCGGGGCACCGAGAACCCCCAGATGTCGGCGTCGATGACGCCGACGGTGAAGCCCCGCGACGCCAGCCCGGCGGCGAGGTTGACGGTGATCGACGATTTGCCGACGCCGCCCTTGCCCGACGCCACCATGATGACCTTGGTGGTCGAGGGGATCTCGGTGTCGGGCGCGTTCTGGCTGACGTTGAAGCGAGCCTTCGACATCGCCTCGGCTTTCTCGTCCTGGCTCAGCACGCCCCAGTTGATCTTCACCCGTTCGATGCCGGGCAGCGACAGGATCCGGGCCCGGATGTCCTTCTGGATCTGGGCTCGAAGGGGGCAGCCCTCGGTGGTGAGGTCGATGTGCAGATAAGCGATGCCGTCCTCGACCTTGGCCCCCTTGGCCATGCCCAACTCGACGATGTCGCTGCCCAGTTCGGGATCGATGACGCCCCCCAGGAGCTGCATGATCTCGTCCGAGGTGGGTGTACTCGTCATGAATTCACGATATCGGTTGGGAATGCGCGGAACTCCGTGGCGGTTGGCACGAGTCAGGTCCGGTACCGTTCGGTACACTGAAGCCAGTTACCCAGGAGGTCCTGCAAACGATGATCGCGCTCACCGACAACGCCACCACCAAGGTCAAAGAACTCATCGACGCCGAAGGCGAAGAGGGCCTGATGCTGCGCGTCGCCGTGATGCCGGGCGGTTGCTCCGGGTTCAGCTACGACATGTACTTCGATTCCGAGTCCGCGGCCGACGACCTGCAAGAGGCCTACGGCGAGGTCACCGTGGTCGTCGATCCGACCAGCGCCCAGATGCTCAGCGGCGCAACGCTCGACTACAAAGACGGCCTCGTCGACGCCGGGTTTGCCATCAACAACCCCAACGCCCAGCGCACCTGCGGCTGCGGCAGCTCGTTCAGCTAGCTGTTCGCAACCCGCATTCGGCTCTGGTTCTCCCCAGGGTCATGTGGCACCATGATTCGATGGCGAGCCGCACCCGACGGTAGTCATCGTCGGCCGCGGCGCCTGCCCGGTCGAGGAGCCACGTGAGGAGGCCGGTGAGCGAGCACGAAGCGATGGCATTGCGGCCGGACTGGTCGTTGTTGACCTTGCTCAGCGTCGGAGCCCAGCCCCAGCTCTGCGCGGTCGAACCTCCTCTGCCCTGGGACGATTTGCACATCCCGCGGCGTTCGCTGACGCTGCCCGAACTTCGCTACCTCGCCGGTTGGTGCCGAACGGGCGATGCCGCAGCCGCGGCCGAGGCCGCGGATTTGACGGCCGATGGGCGGGCCACCCTTGATCAGACTCTGGCCGACTTCGGGCTGCTGACCGGGGCGAGTTCGCGCCAGGTCCAGCCGGCTGAGGGCGCACCGACCGGTCGTGGTGCCGACACCGGTGACGACCACGCGCTGATCATGGAGAAGCCGATCGTGTGGCGCCTCGGTGTAGCCGGGTTCGAACGCTACGACCACGACGGGGAGCGGGTCGCGGTCCTCGAGCCGCTCGACATCATGGTCGCGCACCATTTCGCTCAGGCCGCGACCGTCGTCGAAGCATGGAGCCACGCCCAGATCGCGCTCGCCGACGAGCTGCCCGACATCGATGCCTTCCGGGGCCGGGCGTCGCGTCTGGTGGCCATCGGCGTGCTCGACGATGCCTCGCTCCACGCCGACGCGGTCGAGCACCAGAACGTGCGCGACACTCGACTCCGCGAGGGCCTACGCAACGCCGCGCTACTGCGTCAGACCATGCGCAAGCATCGCGATGCCTGGCTGGAACAGAAGCGGCAATCCGACGCCACCCGCGATCTGATCTCGGTCTACCCGGTGGTCGACGCTGCGCCGATTCCTTCGTTGGCCCTCGGTGCCATCATGGCGGCGGCAGCGGCCTCGGACGAT
Source organism: Acidimicrobiales bacterium (assembly GCA_013002375.1). Classification (GTDB taxonomy): domain Bacteria; phylum Actinomycetota; class Acidimicrobiia; order Acidimicrobiales; family SHLQ01; genus JABDJW01. Next base: position 4,414 of record JABDJW010000102.1, read on the forward strand.
CCCGGGCTCGAGGCGCTCGACCTCGAACCGCTCTGGCTGCCGCGCAATGCCGATCTCGAGTCGATTCCGGTCGAACCGGCCATCTTCTTGTTCACGGACTACATCTGGACCCACCGCCAGAACCTCGACATCTCGGCGGCCATCAAGGCCCGGAACCCCGATGCCATCATCGTGCACGGCGGGCCCGACTGCCCCTCGTACGCCATGGACACGCGGGCCTACTTGCACGACCATCCGTACGTCGATGTCGCCGTTCGAGGCGAAGGCGAGGCGACGGCCATCGAGCTCTTCGCCGCCCTGGGCCGATCGGGGGGCGATCTCTGCGAACTCGGTGATGTCGCCGGGCTCACGTACCGCCATGAGGGCAAGATCGTCCGCACCGCGGATCGCGACCGCATCGCCGAGCTCGACTGCATCCCGTCGCCCTACCTGGCCGGCACGTTCTCGGCCTACGAGTCCCTGCCCGGTCTGGAATGCGCCATCATCGAGACCAACCGGGGCTGCCCCTACGGCTGCACGTTCTGCGACTGGGGCTCGGCCACGAACAGCCGCATCCGCAAGTTCGATCTCGAGCGGGTGCTCGCCGAGCTGGACTGGTGTGCGGCCAACAAGGTGGTCCGGATCTGGATGGCCGACGCGAACTTCGGCATCTTCTCGCGCGATGTCGAGATCGCCCAACGGGTCGCCGACCTGAAGCAGGCCGACGGGTTCCCGCGACGGTTCATCTCGAACTACGCCAAGAACACGGTGAAGCATCTTCGCCACATCGTCGAGATTCTCGCCACCGCCGGCATCGTGACCGAGGGCTTGTTGTCGCTGCAGTCGATGGACGAGAACACGCTGGCTACCATTCGCCGGTCCAACATCAAACTCGAGAAGTACGAGGCGCTGGCCACGGAGTTCCGCGAGGAGGAGCTTCCGCTGTTCGTCGACCTCATGATGGGCTTGCCCGGGCAGACCCTGCAATCGTTGCGGAACGATCTGCAGCAGTGCGTCAACCGCGACGTGCTGGCGAAGTGCCATGGCACGGAGCTGTTGGTCAACAGCCCGATGAACGAGCCGGAGTACCGCACCGAACACGCAGTCGAATCCGTTCGTCCGCCCGGACCGCCGGCCGCCGGTACCACCGTGACCACGCCCGCGCTGGTGGTCTCGGCCACGACGTTCACCAGAGCCGACTACTCCGAAATGCACCGCATGCGTCGGTCGTACCTCCTCAACGAAAACCTCGGGGTGATGCGCCACATCAGCCGGTTCATGCGCCAGGCGGCCGGGATCCGCGAAGTCGACTTCTTCGAGCGAGTGCGGGCCGCTGCGCATGCGGATCCGCAGCGCTGGCCGTCCCTTCGGCTGGTGGTCGCAACCGTTCCCGACACCATGGCCCCACCGGTGTCATGGGCGTTCTATGTCGACGACCTCCATCGCTACGTCGTCGAGGAGTGCGGGGTGGCCGACGATTCCGCGCTCGCCACCGTGCTCGCCGTGCAGCACCACGTCCTGCCGGCCGCCGATCGCGAGTTTCCCACCACCGTCGAGCTCGCGCACGACTATGGGGCGTGGTACCGCTCGATCCATCAGGCCAAAGACGATGGCCACCGCGAAGACTGGGAGGCCGTCGTACCTCCGCTGGAGACGTACGGTCCGGCCCGGTTCGAGGTCACCGACCCGCGGTTGGTGTGCCGGCTGAACCTGGGGGCCGGTTCGTCGATCGATGCGTACAACGACTGGGAGCTCGCCTCGCCGGTGAGCCGCGCGGTGGCGGCCCAGTACCTGACCTGACCCGAGCCCGACTCGGCGGCGTCAGGCCCGGCCCAGCGCGGCCCGCATGTCGTCGCGCGCCATGGCGAAGTGCAGCGCGGACACGATCGTCCCGTTCGCATCGGTCACCCACATCGCCGGCTCCCAGGGCATCTGATAGGCGCTCACCACCGGCGCCAGAACCGGGCCGGCCTCGTTGATGTCGGCGGCATAGACCTCGGCGTGCACGAACGTGATGTCAGGGAAGTCCGCAGCCAACTCGACGAAGTAGTCGACCGACGGACCGCACGTATCGGTCTGGCAGTACGCCGGCGTGGCGATCAAGAACGCGGTCTTGCCCGAACCGAGGGCATTGGTGAGGGTGACTTCGTGGAACGGGCACGGTTCGGGATCGAAGGTGCAGATCGGGTCGACACCGGCGCCGTCCGTGAAGGTGGGCGTGTCGAACCCGGGGAGGGCAGCGCCGATCTGAGGCACCAGGACCTCGGTCGCGGTGGCGACTCTGAACCAGGCCGGCACGTCGGAGAAATCACTGGTCATCGCGTAGTCGCCGGTTTCGGCGGGCGTGAAGGTCACCGGGTAGTACGGCGTGAACTCGCCTTTTCCTCGAACGGTGATCCGTTCGGTGTGGATCACTTCACCTTCGAACTGGACGGCCACGGTGATGGTGTCCGGTGCGTCGCCGGTGAGGGGCTGCCCGTTGGCGTCGATCGCGACGTACGGTGCCCGGGTCTCGGTGCCGGCGACGAAGGCGGTGTTGGGGGTGCGGAATCCATCGGGGAAGCGAGCGCCGAGCCCGGTCTGACCCGGCTCGGGGAACGGCGGTAGCCCATCGGCGGGCAGGGTGACGGGGGTGCTGAGCGCGGGGTCGACGGTGCTCGTCGTGCTGGCGGGTGCCGTGGTCGTCGAGGTGGTGCCCGAGCTGCCACAGGCCGCGAGGGCCGCTGCGGTCCCGGCTCCGAGAAGGAACGTGCGTCGTTGCATGACCAGCAACGTAACCTCTTGCTGGTGTCCAGTGAGAATGCGGAAGCCTCGACGTTGTCGTTCGAGGTGAACGGCCAGCCGGTCGAGGTTCCCGACGATGGAGCCTCACTGCTCGAGGTCCTGCGCGACCGCCTCGGGCTTCGCTCGGCCAAGGACGGCTGCAGTCCGCAGGGCCAATGTGGGTGCTGCACGGTGCTGGTCGATGGGCAGGCTCGGGTCTCGTGTGTGACGCCGGCCCGGCGGGTTCGCGATCGTGGGGTCACGACGCTCGAGGGGCTCGATCCGGACCGGCAGGACGCGTGGGGTGCTGCCTTCTGCGCGACCGGCGGCAGCCAGTGCGGCTTCTGCACGCCCGGCATCATCATGCGATTCGAGAGCTTGGCGGCCAAGGGTGCGGATTTCGATGACGCCGACGCCGCGGCGAAGGCGCTGCAGGCCCACCTGTGCCGGTGCACCGGGTGGCAGACCATCATCGAGACGTGGGTTGCGTTCGGCGCCGGGACCGCGGCCCCCGAGCGCGACCTTGCCGCAGCGGCCGAACGGGCCGGCATCGAAGGGCACGCGCAACAGACGGTGGCACCGAACGTGGCGGTGGGGCGCGGCGGCTTCGCCGACGACACGGCGCCGGCCGATGCCCTGGTTGCCGTCTTGACCCCGACCGGTGATTGGGTCGTTGGCGAAACGCTCACCGAGGCTCGGGCCGCGGCGGGCAAGGTGCAGGGCCGCCGCACCACGCGCGAGCCTCAACCGCCGCTGACGCCCCCGGAGGGTGACTGGGCCCAAACGCTGCAGACGTCGTGGGTCGAGCCCGCTTATCTCGAAGTCGATGCATCCTGGTGCGTGCCGGGTGGTGAACCGGCAACGCCGTTGGCCAACGGTGGTGCGTTCGGCGGCAAGGTCACATCGCCGGTGGCCGAGACGGCGCGCCGGCTGGCCGACGAACACGGTCGAGCTGTTCGCGTGCTGTGGAGTCGCGAGGACGCGGTTCGCTACGGTCCCAAACGGCCACCGGTCGCAGCGGGCATGCGGGCGGACGGCACCGGCGTGATGAAGATCGCGGTCGAGCCCGCTGAGGTCGACGCGATCAGGTCGTCGGTCGCGGCGGTCGCACCGGGCCTGGAACTGGTTGCCGCGCCACTCGCCGACCTCCCGACCTCGACCGACCTGCGGGCGGTGGGCTGGGCCGAGGCCATTGCCCTGGTCGCCGCGGTCCGCGGCGACGCCACCGATCTCGTCGCCCCGAACGGCGCGGTGGCGTCGGCCCGATTCGTCGACGGTCGCCTTGCAGTCTCGGTGCACTGTGGCGAGGTGCTCGACGAGGTCGTGCTGCGGTCCTACTGCATCGGGGCGGCCCACATGGGCTACAGCTGGGTCACGAGCGAAGCGCTGTCGATGTCCGACGATGGCTCGGTCGGTGATCTCACGGTGCGCTCGTTCGGCGTGGTGCGAGCGATCGACACGCCGCCGATCGATGTCGAACTCCGGTCCGGTGACGGCCCGGCGGTCAACGGCTCCGACGCGGTGTTCGCGGCGGCAGCCGCCGCCACGTGGCTCGAGCGAGGTTTGGGCCCGAGCTGGCCCGCCGGATAGCCGAATCGACGAGTCGTCGGGTCAACTGGTATCCACGACGCCATGGCCGATCCACCGCTTCTGACCATCGACGGCGTCGTGTTCGAGCTCCGCCCCATGTTCCCGCAGCCCACCGTGCCGGGCCGGGTCTGCGTCCGAAAGAACGAGCGGCTCTGCCAGGAGTACCTGTCCCGAGCCGAGGAATTCCAGGGCGCCAACATCGTCGAAGTCGGTATCGACCAGGGTGGGAGCACCGCGCTGTTGTTGAAGGCGTTCAAGCCGGCTCGCCTGCTCGGCGTCGAACTCAACCCCGATCCGGTGCCGTTCCTGACCGACTTCCTGGCCGAGCACGACCCGGAGGAAACGGTGCAGATCCACTGGGGCACCGACCAGGCCGATCAGGTTCGGCTGGGCGAACTCGTCGACCAGCACTTCGGCGACGGGCCGATCGATCTGGTGATCGACGACGCGTCCCACCTCTACGAGCCGAGCGTGGCCACCTTCGAGGCCCTCTTCCCCCGGATCCGGCCCGGTGGACTGTTCGTGCTCGAGGACTGGGCCCACGACCACCTCCTCGAGGCGGCGCTGATGGCGATGGCCGCCGCCGACGACACCGGCGGGGTCGCCACCGAGTTGGCCGGGGCCGAGGACGAAGCGATCGACACGCCGCTCAGTGCCCTCGTCTGTCAGCTGGTGGTCGCCGCGGCTCGACGCTCCGATCTGATCACGAGCATCGCCATCAACAACGGCAGCTGTGAGCTCCGTCGGGGTCCGGGAGAAATCGAACCGAACACGCCGCTCGGCGATTACCTCGGGCTGCGGGGCGGGCGGATGTTCGCCGACGTCGATCGGTGGATGAACGGCTAGCTCGGCACGACCGAGGCCGCGAGGGTCTCGCGAAATGGGCCATGATGGGCGCGGTTCGAGCTGTCGATGATTGGTGATCCATGAGCAAGCCGGTAGGTCCGTACACCCCGATCGTTCGCGAGGGCGGTTTGTTGTTCTCGTCCGGCCAGATCGGCATCGCCGACGGTGGCCTCGTCGACGGCGGGCTCGACGCCCAACTTCATCAGGCCTTGCGGAATCTCGAGGCGGTGCTCGAGACCGAGGGCGCCGGTGTGGCCGACGTGATCAAGACCACGGTCTTCCTCACCGACATGGACGACTACGCGGCCATGAACACGATCTATCTCGAGCACTTCGGCGACCACCGGCCCGCTCGATCGGCGGTCGCGGTGGCGGCGTTGCCGTTGGGCGCGCTGGTCGAGATCGAGGCGGTGGCCCGAGCCGGTTAGGCGTCGGGATCGTCGGTGGACCAGGGGTTGGCCTCCGACAGCGCCAGGAGTTCGGAATCGGCGTGGTCGGCGTCGTTGCTGGTCTTCAGGAAGAAGCTCAGCGCACCGGCCAGGCCGGCCATGCTCATGAGCATCAGAATCGGGAACAGCAAGAGCACGACGATCATGATGATGCCACCAAGGTCCATGGCGGCAGTGTAGCGGTGCCGGCGAGGGTGGCCTAGCCGCTCCAGCGGCTCTGCCCGAAGCTGTAGCCGACCGATCGCACGGTCTGGATGAGCCCGGCATGGGTTTCACCGAGCTTGGCCCGGAGCCGCCGGACGTGGACATCGACCGTGCGGGCGCCGCCGTAGTAGTCGTAGCCCCACACTCGGCTGAGCAGAGTTTCGCGGGTGAAGACCTTCCCGGGGTTGGAGGCCAGGAACTTCAGCAGCTCGTATTCCATGTAGGTGAGGTCGA
>JABDJW010000107.1 GCA_013002375.1 Acidimicrobiales bacterium
CATGGCCATCGCATCTGTCGGCAGGTGGGGAACGTGCTGGGTGGCGTCGACGAATATCCGGGCCCCCACGGCATGGGCGGCCTCTGCCAGCCGGGCAACCGGTGTGAGCGTGCCCAACACGTTCGACATGGCCGTGACCGAAACCAGCTTGGCGCCGTCGAGCAGCCGGTCGAGGTCGGCGAGATCGAGCTGACCGTCGATCGTGACCGGGATCCAACGCACCTCGATGCCGATCGACTCGGCCAGCATGTGCCACGGCACGATGTTGGCGTGATGCTCCATCTCGGTCAGCACGACCGCATCGCCGGGGCCGAGGTTGGCCCGCCCCCAACTCTGCGCCAGCAGGTTCATGGCCTCGGTGGCGTTCTTGGTGAAGATGATCTCGTGGGCATGCGGTGCACCGACGAAGTCGGCCACGTTGGCCCGGGCTGACTCCATGGCGTCGGTCGCTTCGGTCGCCAGCCGGTAGGCGCCACGGTGCACGTTGGCGTGCATCGTGCGGTAGTAGGTGTCCATGGCATCGAGCACGGCCTGGGGTTTCTGGCTGCTCGCCGCCGAATCGAGAAAGGTGATCGGGCGACCGTCGATCTCCCGTTGGAGCAGCGGGAAATCGGCCTTTATGGCGGCAACATCGAGTTCGGCGGTGGCCCGATTCATCTAGGAATTCTATTTCCCGGGATGGTTTCGACGCAGTCGCACCTGTCACCAGCCACGATCGACCCATTCATCGAAATGGGGCCGCTCGGTTCCGATCGTGGTGTCGTCGCCGTGGCCCGGCAGCACGAGCACGTCGTCGTCGAGTACACGAAAGAACCGATCCTCGATCGTGCGGATGATCGTGGGGAAGTCACCGCCCGGGAACTTCGTCGCACCCGGCCCGCCCGGGAACAACGTGTCGCCGGTGAACAGGATCGGCGCCCCTTCCAGCTTGAACGAGATCGAACCGGGCGTGTGCCCGGGGGAGTGGATCGTGTGCAGACGAAGGCGACCGACCTCGATCATGGTGTCGTCGTCGATGATCTCGTCGTAGCTGTCGAGCATGGCTGCGTCCTCGGCGGTGACACCGACCGAGTACCCGGCGTCTCGCATCGCCGGGATGGCGGCGATGTGGTCCCAATGGCCGTGGGTCTCGACCACTCGGCGGACATTCAACGCTGCGGCGAGCTCCAGCAGCTTGTCGTGTTCGTTGGCGGCATCGATCAAGATGCTCTCACCGGTCTCGGTGCACCGCAGCACGAACACGTTGTTGTCGACCGGGCCAACCACCAACTTGTGGATCTCGAAGCCCGAATCGGCGTGATGCAGCGTGCTGGTCAGGTCGAGTGCCATTCCATCAGCCTACAGATCGCCGTCGTGACGGCTGGTTCGATACCGTGTCGGTATGCAGTTCGCCTTCACCGAAGAACAAGAACAACTCCGCGACTTCGTCCGCAGCTTCATGGAGGACAAGTCGAGCGAGGCCACCGTCCGCGACCTCATGGAGACCGAATCCGGTTACGACCCGGCGGTTTGGTCGCAGATGGCCGAACAGCTCGGGCTCCAGAGCCTCATCATCCCCGAGGAACATGGCGGGCAGGGCTTCACCTGGGTCGAGATGACCGTCGTCCTCGAAGAGATGGGTCGGGCGCTGCTGTGCGCCCCGTTCTTCTCGACCGCGGAACTGGCCACGTCGGCGCTGCTCCTCGCCGGCGACGACAGTGCCGCCGCCGACTACCTGCCCCGCATCGCCAGTGGTGAATTGATTGCCACGCTGGCGCTCACCGAGGAGAACGAGAAGTGGGACGAATCGGGCGTCACCGCGGCCGCCACCCAGTCCGGTGACGGATGGGCGCTCTCGGGGGTCAAGTCCTATGTGCTCGACGGCCACACCGCCGGCCTCGTACTCGTTGCGGCCCGCACGGCCGCGGGAGTGTCGCTGTTCGCCGTCGACGGCGACGCCGAAGGCATGACCCGGACCCCGCTCGCCACCATGGACCAGACCCGCAAGCAGGCCCGGATCGAGCTCGACAACACCCCGGCCCGGCTTGTCGGCGCCGACGGCGACGGCTGGTCGACCATCACCAAGGTGCTCGATCGGGCCGCCGTGGCGCTCGCCGCCGAACAGGTCGGTGGAGCCCAGATGGTCCTCGACATGTCGGTCGAGTACGCCAAGGTCCGAGTGCAGTTCGGCCGACCCATCGGCTCGTTCCAGGCCATCAAGCACAAGTGCGCCGACATGCTGCTCGAGGTCGAATCGGCCAAATCGGCGGCCTACTACGCTGCCTGGTGCGCCGCCGAGGACAACGACGAGCTGCCCGCCATGGCCAGCCTGGCCAAGTCCTACTGCTCCGAGGCCTACTTCCACGCCGCCTCGGAGAACATCCAGATCCACGGCGGCATCGGCTTCACCTGGGAGCACCCCGCCCACCTCTACTTCAAGCGGGCCAAGAGCTCCGAGTTGCTCTTCGGCGATCCCACCTACCACCGAGAGCTCCTCGCCGACCGCATCGGGCTCTAGCCCGCCCAGCTCGTGCTGGTCTGGGTCATCGTCATCGTCGGCCTGGTGGTCGTCGTGGCCGGCGCCCTCGTCGCCGTCGGCCGGGTCACGAACGAACTCGAGCACACGATCTCGCCGGCCGAGCTGCGGGTCGACGATGCCGTCGCAGCGGTGGCCGAGGCCCTCCCCTTCGAGGTGGCGGCGCAGATCAGCCATGACGACGTCGAGCGCATCATCGGTTGGGTGCTCGACTGGTTCGACGAGGTCGGGCTCGCCAGCGATTTCGGTGAGGAGCTCGCCGGCGACTGGGTCGGCGACCGAACGGTCACCGTCGACGAGACAGAAGCAGCCGACCGAATCGTCGCCCGCGCCGTTCGTACAGGGTCTGCGCTCGACGCGGTACACGTCACCGTCGTCGTCGACGAGTTCATGGCATACCTCCGCGACATCGGCGCCATCGCCGGTGAGGTAGGGTGAGGCCACCAAGAGAAAGGGGGTGGTCCACATCAATAAACGATCTGGAACCTTGGAGGTGTCTGACCGTTAGGTCAGGCCCGCTGGACCACATGGCGAGTACCAGTCAGGCACCGCCGAAGGCGAACCGTCGGACGTAGTTCCACCCGACCGCTTCGAGTCATCTTCGATGGCACGTGGGCAGGGTCACCTCGGTTCATCCAGCGAAAACACGAACACACCACGAGTGTGTCGGGGGCGGAGCAGCCATGTCTGCTCCGCCCTCTTCGCGTCCGGCCGGCGAGGCGCTACGATTCGGCGCATGCAGCGACCCAAGGCGTACGCAGAGCACCGATTCCTCGGCGACAAACGCACCCAGATCGCCTACGACGTCGACGAGGTCGAGAACGAGGCGGTGATCACCGACCTGGTGGCGAGCGAGCAGGTCGCCACCTTCGGCCCCGACACCGCCGCCGAGGCCAGAAACCGCGGCTATCGACTTCGGTCGGCCTGATCGCCACCGGCGATGGAGCTGACGATCGACGGTCCTGCCGGGCGGCTCGTGTCCTGGCTCGCGATACCCGACGAGTCGTCATACGATCGTCCCGGGTTGGTGCTCGTGCCCGGCTTTCCCAACCATCCCGGCGGTGGCGCCAACTCGTTCTCCACCTTTCCCGAGCTCGCCGATCGCATCGCCGACGAGGCCGACGTGGTGGTTCTGACCATGGCCTTTCGGGGCCTGGCCGGTAGCGAAGGCAACTTCTCGCTCGGCGGGTGGCGCCGGGATCTGCGCGCCGCGATCGCACATCTCCGCGACCGCGACGCGGTCGAGGGCATCTGGTTGATGGGCTTCGGCACCGGCGGCGCCCTCGTGATCGACGAAGCCGCCCACGACGGCGATGTTGCCGGCGTCGTCGCCGTGGCGGCGCCCGCCGACTTCCACGATTGGGCCTCGCGCCCCCAACAGCTACTCGACCACGCCCGGCGGTGCGGGGCGATCAGCGACGACAGCTTCCCCGAAGATGTCAGCGGCTGGTCGAAAGAGCTGCAACGGGCGTCAACGGTCAAGCGGGCCGAGAAGATCGATCCGGACTGCCGGCTGCTCGTACTCCACGGGAGCAGCGACGACGCCGTTCCCGTGCTCGACGCTCGCGCCATCGCTGACGCCCACCGTGGGTCCGAGCAGAAGATCATCGACGGTGGTCGCCATCACCTCCGCCACGACCCGAGGGCGATGGCTCTCGCCATCGGTTGGCTCTACCGACGAGGAGTGCCAGCTTCGTTCGAAGCGGTGGCCGGCTAGCTACTCCTCCGGCGCCCACCGTAGGTGTTGCTGCCGTAGCCGTAGCCGTACCCGCCGTCGGAGTCATCGGCCCCGCTGAGCACGCTGCCGAGAGGCCGGGTCTGCGCTCGGGCCAGAAG
>JABDJW010000155.1 GCA_013002375.1 Acidimicrobiales bacterium
GTCGCCAGCAATCCGAAGCCGGTGCAGCCGAGCATCCCGATCGTCGTCGGCGGCCACAGCACGGCTGCGGCCAAACGAGCCGGCCGGTTGGGCGATGGCTTCTTCCCGGGTGAGGGAAACATCCCCGAACTGGTCGACATCGTGCGCCAGACCGCGGCCGACCACGGCCGCGATCCGGAATCGATCGAGATCACGGTGGGCGCCAACCAAGATCTCATGGGCGCCGACCCCGTCGCCGGCGCCGAGGAATTGACCGCGCAGGGGGTGGATCGAGCCATCGTGCCGTCGTTCCTGTTCCTGAACGACACCCGCAACAGCCTCGGCCAATTCGGCGAACACGTGGTGGCCAAGGTCAGCGGCTGACACCGCAGCGCCGCCTCACAGATCGGTCCCACTGGATCGGGGCTTTCGGGGCCCTGGCCTCTACCGTTGGGGACCTGTGGGCGACTACTTCCAGAACGGCGTCATCACCACGCTGCCCAACCTCAGTGATCGGCCCGCCGCCGAACTCGCGGCCGACCTCCGCACGTGGGGGGGCGATACGCCGATCACCCTGATCATCCCATCGCTCTACAGCGAACTGGACGGCCCCGCGCTCGATCGCATGGTCGAGATCATCGCCGGACTCGACTACCTCGATCAGATCATCATCGGCCTCGATCAAGCGACTGCGACGCAGTTCGAGCGGGCCAAGGAGTTCTTCGCCCGGCTTCCGCAACGCCATCACGTCCTGTGGAACGATGGCCCACGTTTGCGAGCCGTGCACGAGCGGCTGGCCGAAGCGGGCCTGGCGCCCCGGGAGTTCGGCAAGGGCCGCAACGTCTGGTACTGCCTGGGCCTCTTCCATGCCTCGGCGATCGGCGGTGTGGTCGGCTGCCACGATGCCGACATCCTCACCTACGACGCATCGCTGCCCGCTCGGCTCTTCCACCCGATCGCGCACCCCGAACACTCCTATGATTTCGGCAAGGGCTACTACTTCCGGGCCACCGAAACCACCCTCAACGGGCGGGTCACCCGGCTGCTCATCACGCCACTGCTTCGCGCCCTTCGCCGGGTGATCGGCCCGAACGAGTTTCTCGATTTTGTCGACAGCTTCCGCTACCCCCTGGCCGGTGAGATCGCGATGACCGCCGAGGTCGCGGCCGCGATTCGGGTGCCGAGCAACTGGGGTCTGGAGATCGGCATGCTGGCCGAGATCTCGCAGCACGTCGGACCCGAGCGGGTGTACCAGGTCGACATCGCCGATGGCTACGACCACAAGCACCAGAGCCTGAGCGCCGACGACGCCGACCGCGGCCTCCACCGCATGAGTGCCGACATCGCCGAGACCGTGTTCCGCGATCTCGCGATCGACGGCGTGCTCCTTGCGCCGGCGGCCGTGCAGGCGCTCCAACAGGACTACGAGCGTCTGAGCCTGCGGGCCATCGATCAATACGAAGCGGTGGCCCGGCTCAATGGGCTGTCCTTCGATCGCGACTACGAACTCCAAGCGGTGAAGCTCTTCGCTCAGACCCTCGAACAGGCGAGCGGCATCTTTCTCGACGACCCCCACGACCAACCGTTCTCGCCGAGCTGGGGTGCGGTTGCCGAACAGATGCCCGAAATCCTCGAGGCCATCGCCGCGGCGGTCACCGACGACGGCAAGAGCTGACCCGGCCTACCGCGTCACGAAGGAGCTGACCGCGCTACGAGGAAGTGATGGTGCTGGCAGGCGCCTGACCGCCACCGGTCGGTGTGGTCGATGTACTCGGGGCTGCCGTGTTCGACGGTGTAGACGTCGGTGTCGAGGTGGTCGGTTTCGAGGTGGTCGGTGTCGAGGTGGTCGGTGTCGAGGTGCTCGGGGCCGGCGATGAGGTGGTCGGCGGCGTCGTGGTCGAGGACGGCGATGAGGTGGTCGGCGCGGTCGACGGGCTCGATGGCGGCGTGGTCGAGGATGGCGGCGTGGTCGAGGATGGCGGCGAGGAGGTGGTCGGCGGCGCCGTCGAACTCGGGGCGGCGGCCGTCGTGGTGGTGGGCGGAGCGGGCGCCGGTTGCGGCGGTGGGGGCGGCGGTGACCAGTCGGGGAAGTCGAGTCGGTTCACGAACATGCCCCGGACCGCGTTCGGATAGCCGATCCCGCCGACCCAGCCGTGATAGGTGATCCACACCTCGCCCGAACCCGACACCCAGACCGATGGTCCACCGACGCCGGACACATTGGCCCGGTTGCCCAGGAAGGGGGTGACGGCCGTGCGGTAGCAGGGGCCGGCCGCCGAATCGCAGACGGCATGACCGATCGCATAACGCTCGCTGAGCCACCAGTTGCCGGAGTAGAACAAGTGGTATCGCCCGTTCCGTTCGACCATGTCGGCGCCTTCGATGAGGCTGCCCTCCCAATCCGCTGATGCGGTGAGCAATTGGCGGGGAGCGCCCGCGGTGGCCTGCCCGTTGCCGGTGAGCGGCACGCTCCACAGCGACGTGGCGATCCGGCAGCAGTTGCCATCGTTCTTGTAGATCAAATGACGGCTGCCGTCGCGGTCGGTGAAGAGGTCGGGGTCGATCGCGCCACCGAGCTCGGCCGGGCAGACGAGCGATCCGCCGTTGGCCCGGTATGGCCCGGCGACGGATGCCGCGGTCGCAACGCCGATGCACTGCCGGCCCGAGGCGGCATCACGGCTGGTGAAGTAGAGCGTGTAGGTACCACCGATGTTGGCGACCGCAGGCGCCCAGGTCAGCCCGCGCACCGGTGCGGCCCACGGCGGCAGGTTGGGCAGCGCATCGCCATGGAACTGCCAGTCGTTCAGGTTGGTCGACGTCCAGTGCGGGATGTTGCCGCCCCCGGTGTTGGTGCTGAACAGGTGGTACGTGCCGTTGACGACCAACAGCGCCGGATCGGGAGCATCGGCGTTGAGGGCCAAACCACCCGGTCCGACGGTCGGCCGGCTGAGGTCGACGAGCGGTGGAATCGGGGCGGGAGCCGGCGCGACCGGTTCGGGCGCAGCGGGGGCGGGAGGCGTCGGCGAAACGGGGGGTGCCGGTGCGACGTTGTTCTCCTTCTCGATACCGGCCGCCGGTGCGGGTGCATCATCGGGCACCACGGTGGTCAGTACGAGAACCGTCGTCGGAGGCGGGGCGGGCTTGGGCGCCACCGACGCATCGACGGCTTTGATGCCACTCGTGCTGGTGATCGAATGCTCGTCGACCGACCGGGCCACTCGCGGCGGCGTCGCATCCGGATCGAGGGGGGCGGCAGCCGAATCGACGGCACCCTGCACGCTCGCGGAAGAAGCAGTCGAACCACTGTCGCCGCCGCCGACCAGGATTGCGCCCACCAGCGCAGTCAGGAAAACAAGCGCACCGAAGGGAAGGAGTGCACGCTGCATCACCCTTCACTATCGGCGATGCGACGCCGAAATTCAGATCGGCAGCAGAAGAATCGGCTCGCCGC
>JABDJW010000185.1 GCA_013002375.1 Acidimicrobiales bacterium
CTTCTGCACGATCTGTTCGGCTCGGAAGCGTTGCTGCGGGCGGCGGGATCGGGCCTCGTTCCGCCGGAGCGGATGGAGTTGCTGTACCGGCCGTGGAGTGGTGCCGCCGATCGGTTGTGGACCACCGCCGATGCCCCCCTGTTGGACGAAGCTCGCGGCTGGCTCGGCTTTCGCCCCGGACGCAAAGCGGCCGACGACATTCGCACCTATGGCCACATCGTGGTCGACGAGGCCCAGGATCTCTCACCGATGGAGCTGCGCATGTTGTCGCGCCGGTCCCTGAACGGGTCGATGACCATCGTTGGCGACATTGCCCAGTCGACCAGCGCATGGGCCCACGATGAATGGGGCAGCGTGCTCGAACACCTTCCCCAGAAGAAGCCGCACCGCGACACCGAGCTCACGGTGGGCTATCGCATTCCTCAGCCATTGATGGATCTGGCCGGTCGGGTCCTGACCGAAGCCGCGCCGAACCTGCAACCGGCCCGCTCGGTACGGACCGACGGCGACCCGCCGCGGATCGTGTCCGGCGCTGACATCGTGGGCGACGCCATCGCCGCGGCCGGTGTCGAGCACGAAGCGATCGGCGCCGGCAGCGTGGCCTTGATCGTACCGAGGTCGTTGGTCGACCCCATCGAGGCTCGTCTGGCTGAACTCGAGGTCGACTTTGGTCGCGCGACCCGGTCGGGCCTCGATCAACCGTTGACGGTCGTGCCGGTCGCGTTGGTGAAGGGCCTCGAAGTCGATGCCGCCGTCGTGGTCGAACCGGCTCGGATCGTGCGCGAGGAGCCGCAGGGCATGCGTTCGCTCTACGTTGCCCTGACCCGGGCCACCAAACGACTCGCCGTGGTGCACTCCGAACCGCTCCCCCAGGTGCTGAGCTAATAGTTGATGCGCCGCCGCAGAGTCGCGATGCCGCGGGCCAGGGGCCCGTCGTTCCATTGCAGCTGATTCCGTGCGGCCGCCACCAACCGATAGGCCGGCATGGCCCAGGGCGCAGGCGCCGGAAGTCGCTCGTCGAGTTCGTACCCCCACGTGAGGGCGAGCGGTCCGAGCACGTTGGCTGCATGTTGGCGGACGTGCGGCGGGTAGTACTCCTCGAAGCGGTCCGCCGCGGAGCCGTCGCGGGCCGACTTGTTCTTCTGCGGAATCGGTCGCAGGTGGTCGAACCCGGCCGCGGTGATGATGCGCTCGAAGTCCTGCTGAATGGTCTCATGGCGCACGATGTCGTCGAACTGGGTGAGTCGGGTGCAGCCGTAGGCGTCGATGGGCAGCTTGTAGAAGCGCTTCAGAAAGGCGGCGTAGTCGAGGTCCTCGGCTCGGATGACGTCGCGCTTCTTGCGCATTCGGCCGGTGACGTGACCCCCTTCGCCCAGTTCGTGCTGCTTGTCGTCGAGCAACCCGTCGTGGCCGGTCTTCAGCTTGGTGAAGAAGGTGATCTGTTGATCGAAGGGGTCGCGCACCCCGGCGAACGTCACACCGATCTCGGTCTTGTTTCCGTTGGTCTGGGCGTATTCGGAGTTGACGAACTCCATGATCGTGGTGTGCTTGTCCAGGATGGGGCGCCCGCCGTAGTTCTCGACCAACTCGGCGGCGATCGCGGTGCTGGCGGTGTGGGGTACCTGAATGAAGAGATACCGGCCGTCGGGGCCAAGGATCATCGGGGATTGCCTTACGTTCGGGGAGGTGAGTAGTCCGGGGATGGGCTGCCGCGTTGTTCATCGGCGGTGGCGAAGTGGCGCAACGCCAGCCAGAACCCGATGATGACGGCCACTTCGGCCACAAAGGTGGTGGCGACCGCTGCCTTCCAGCTGTACCGGGGGACCAGGACCAGATTCAACACCAGGTTCAAGATCGCGCCGCTGAAGAGGATGCCGACCCGGGCCAGCTGGTGGTCGGCGCCGGTCAACGCATTGCCGGCCGGAAGCTGCAGGGCTTTGACCAGAGGGAGGGCGGCCAGGGTGAGCAACATCACCTGGGCGCCGTCGTATTTTCCGTCGTAGACGACTTCGCCGAGACCGGCCAGCACCGCGAGCCCCACGCCGATCGCCACCGAAAACGGGATAGCCCGTTTGGTCATGCGGCTCGCGACGCCCAGGTTCGCTCGAGCCCCGGACGCCCCCTGGCCTTTCTGAAAGAAGTCGGCACTGCTCGCCCGCATCCACGATTGCAGCGGAATGCTGCCCAACAGGGCGATGCGATAGGCCAGCGCGTACCGGCCGGCATCGGCTGCGAAGCCGTTCGCGACCAGGATCGGGCGGTCCGAGCCATCGATCAGGCTCTGGGTGCCACCGGTGCCCGCGTACGGCAAGCCTCGGCGCAGCCGCTCGACAGTGGGGGGCCGTAGGGACGGTCGGACGCCGGTCATCACCGTGGTCGATCCAATAGCGAACACGACGCCCGCTCCCGCCCCGACGGCGCCCCAACGGGCCCAACTCTCGAGGGTGTGATCGGCCACGAACCAGAACAGCGCCAGGCCGATCAGACGGGCCGTGGCGAATCCGGCCCGAGCGACGAAGCTGATGTCGAGCCGCTTGAGTCCGGTACCCACGCTCACCCCGGTCTCGGCCAACCACCGACAGCTGAGCTGGGCGAACACCAGCAGGAGGAAGGGAAGGACCGCCACCTCGGTGACGGGTTGAAAAGCCAACAAGATGACGGTGGCCAATGTTGTGCCGACCAGGGTCGTGCCCAGGGCATGGCCCCATTCGGTGGTGACGTCGCCGCCTCGGCTGACCCGCTCGATCATCAGGAATTGCGACCCGGCATGGGCCAAGGCACCGGCGATGACAGCGAGGGAACCAACCGCGGCGTAGCGGCCGTACTCGGCCGGCTCGAGCGCGATGATGAGCACGACGAAGATGGCCAGCCCGGAGCCGACCTGGGCCAGCTCGGCGAACAAGGCCCAGCCGGTGTTGCGGCCGAGACGCGACGACAACAGGCCTTGGAGTTTGTCGCGCACCATCGGGAGTGAAGTGTACGTCAGGCGCGGAAGCTGAGCCCCTTGTAGCCCATCGAGAATCCGCCGGCGGTCAGCGCTTCGCCGACCGGCGTCTGGCCGATGGGTTCGCCGTCGACCTTGGCGATTTCGAGCTTGCGGACCTGGCCGTCCTTCACCAAGGCCTGGAGCGTCTCGACCCAGCCGGGCGCGGCCTCCCAGCCGGGAAAGGAGACCAGCGACTTGCCGCCTCGTTCGAGGTACATCACCGGACGGCCGTCGAACAGCACCACGTACGCTCCCGCGGCGCGGGCGGGGCGACCGGCGGTTTCGGGCCAGGGCAGCGCAGCCCCGTAGGGCTGGGCGGGGTCGG
>JABDJW010000215.1 GCA_013002375.1 Acidimicrobiales bacterium
CCGGAGCGTTGGCTGACCTGTTGTGACTGGCGGGCCAGCTGGCTGATCTGGGCAACGACCTCGAGCATGACCTCGGGCACCTTGACCTCCAGCCCTTCGATACCCTCGATCACGGCTTCTTGCTCGACGATCGTCATCTCGGTGTCGACATCGAGCGGATAGTGGGTGCGGATCTGTGAGCCGAAGCGGTCCTTCAGCGGGGTGATGATGCGGCCGCGGTTGGTGTAGTCCTCCGGGTTGGCCGAGGCGAACAGCATGACGTCGAGCGGCAAGCGCACCTTGTAGCCGCGGATCTGGACATCGCGTTCTTCCAGCACGTTGAGCAGACCGACCTGAATGCGTTCGGCCAGATCGGGGAGTTCGTTGATGGCAAAGATGCCGCGGTTGGTGCGCGGCACCAGGCCGTAGTGCAGGGTGAGCTCGTCCGACAGGTAGCGACCCTCGGCCACTTTGATCGGGTCGACCTCGCCGATCAGGTCGGCGATCGAGGTGTCCGGCGTGGCCAGCTTCTCGCCGTACCGTTGATCGCGGTGCACCCAGGCCAGCGGCGTGTCGTCGCCATGCTCCTCGACCAGATCGCGAGCATGCCGGGAGATCGGGTTGTACGGATCGTCGTTGATCTCGCTGCCGGCGATGATCGGCATCCATTCGTCGAGCAGTTCGGTGAGGCCGCGGATCATCCGGGTCTTGGCCTGACCCCGTTCGCCGAGGAAGACGACGTCGTGGCCCGCCAAAAGCGCGTTCTCGAGTTGCGGGAAGACCGTGTTCTCATAACCGAGCACCGTGTCGAACATCGGCCGCCCTTCCCGAATGCGTGTGATGGCATTACGACGAAGTTCGGTCTTGACCGGCACGGACGTCCATCCGGTCGCACGGAGTTCACCAAGGGTCGTGGGCTGCGTCATGTCCGCACAGTAGGCGCAAACCCTGGCGGTGAACCAAGCAACCCGCCCCTTTTGGGCTCGAGGGTAGGCTCGGAGCACGATGGAGCTTCTTCTTCATCTGGGCATGCCCAAGACCGGCTCGAAGGCACTCCAGAGCACCCTCGATTCCAATCCTGAGCCGTTGGCCGATGCCGGGCTGCGGTTCGCCCAGGCCGGCCGCGGCCGCCTCTGGCACCAACCACTCTTTCGCGCCGGCGACTCGCTTGCCGCCTGTGCGGAAGAGATCCGGGCCGAGTTGCAGCTGGCGCCGCGCCTTTTGTTCTCCTATGAGGCCGGCTACCGCGCCGACCGCGAGACCATCGACCACCTCCGCCGGCTGGCCCCTCTGCGGGCCTTGTTGTTCGTGCGCGATCCGGTCGCTTGGGTCAATTCACACTTCAACCAGCTCGTGAAAGCCCACCGCACGACCTACGCGGACATCCTCGGTTTCGATGTCGGTTCTGCTCGGCTTCAGCACCAGCTCGACGTCCGGCGTCACCTCGATCGGTGGTTCCGCGCGGTGCCGGACCTCTCCCTTCGCGTCGCCCCGTACACCCGGTCCACGTCGGTGACCGATGTCGTGCTGGAGTGGGCCGGCGTCGACTCCCGGCAGCGCGCCTGCTTCACCCCACCGCCGAGTGGCGTCAACAGTGCCCTGGGGCTCGACGATCTCCGACTCCTCATCGAGGTGAAGCGGCAGCTGGCCGACAGCGACGAAGCGACGCTGGTCGAGGTCATGAACTACATCCACGCCAGCCTCGAGGGCCGGCTGATCGACACTCGCCGGTCCGAGGGCACCGCCATTCTGAGCGGGCCGGAGAAGGCCGCCGTCGCGGCCCGTTTCACCGCCGACTACCAAGCGCTTCTCACCGACTTCGGATCGCCCGACCCGGGATCCCTGGTCGACGATCGCAGGTACGCGGAAACACCGAGACGCCAACTCTTCTCCCCCGGGGACCAGGATCGCTCTCGCGCCGCCCAGCTCATCGAGCGGGCCCGCAGCGCCGCCGGCGCATAGGCAACACACCCGAACTCGTGCCGGATCGAACCTGCGGGACCGAGTATCGTCCGAAGCCGTGGATCTCTCTGGCCTGTGGCAGGCCCATCCGGCCGACGAAGCGGTGGCGCGGGAGTTCGCCGGGCCGGATTTCGATGCCACCGGCTGGATCGACGCACCGGTTCCCGGCCATTGGGGCACCACCGACGGGTTGGGCCCGACGCTCACCGGTGCCTATTACCGACGCCCCCTCGACCACCCCATCACCGCGCCCGACAAGCGCGCCTGGTTGCGCTTCGACGGCATCTTCTACCAGTCCGATGTGTGGTTCGACGGCCAGTACCTGGGCGACACCGAGGGGTACTTCTTTCCTCATACGTTCGAGATCACCGACTTCACTCGCGACCGAACCGAACATCTCGTCGCGGTCGAAGTGAACTCGCCCCACGCGGGTGATGGCAAGCTTCACAACTTCACCGGCGCACTCCAGGACAGTGATCTCGTCGCCACCCACTGGAACGCCGGCGGCATCTGGCGGCCGGTGCACCTGATCGAGACCGGTCCGGTCGTGATCCGCTTCTTCAAAGCGGTGTGCATCGATGCCACCGGTGAACGGGCGCGCGTCGGGCTTCGGGCGGTGCTGCACACCCACAAGACCACCGAGGTCACGTTGCGCACCACGTTCGGCACCGTCGATCACGAGCTGGTGCAACCGCTGGCCGCCGGCGAGAACCGGGTGGAATGGACAATCGACATCGACCGGCCGGGCCGGTGGTGGCCGGCCTCGATGGGCGATCAACAGCTTTACGACCTGGATGTCGAGGTCCAGCTCGAAGATGGCACGGTCAGCGATCACCGGCACCGCCGCATGGGCGTGCGTTCCGTGTCGATGCGCAACTGGGTGTTCTCGATCAACGGCGAGCGCATGTTCACCAAAGGAGCCAATCTCGCCCCGGTGCGCCAGGCCCTCGCCGATGCCACCACCGATGAGATCGTGGGCGATCTTCAGGCCGCCGCTGAAGCCGGCCTCGACATGCTGCGGGTCCACACCCACATCAGCCGACCCGAGTTGTACGACGCGGCCGACAAGCTCGGGGTGATGCTGTGGCAGGACATGCCGCTCCATGGCGCCTACGCCCGCTCGGTTCGGAAACAGGCTCGACGCCAGGCCCGCGAGCTGGTCGACCTTCTGGGCCATCATCCATCGATCGTCGTGTGGTGCGGCCACCACGAACCGCTCCCCCTACCGACCGACCGTCCGTCACCGCCGCTGCTCGCCCAGCAGGCGCCGTCGTGGAACCGTAGTGTGCTCGATCGCACGATCAAGGGCGTCTTGAACGAAGTCGACGGCAGCCGACCGGTCGTGCCCCACTCGAGTGTCGCGCCGCACGTTCCGCAGCTCGACGGCACCGACAGCCAGCTGTGGTTCGGGTGGCGCTCCCGCCGAGCATCCGATCTGGCCGAGTATGCGGCCCAGCTCCCCCGACTGGCCCGATTCGTCTCGGCGTTCGGCGCCCAGGCGGTGCCCGATGACGCCGAGTTCTGCGACGAGGAGCGTTGGCCCGATCTCGACTGGCACCGCCTGGCTCGACGCTACGGCTACGACCGGATCGCGATGGAGCAACGGGTGCCGCCCGCGCACTACAGCTCGTTCGCGGACTGGACCGCGGCAACCCAGCGCCACCAGGCCCACGTGGTGAAGACCACGGTCGAGCTCCTGCGCCGGCTCAAGTACAACCCCACCGGCGGGTTCTTCCAGTACACACTCGCCGATGCCTACCCGAGCATCGGCTTCAGTCTGCTCGATCATCAGCGACGCCCCAAGCCGGCCTTCCGAGCGCTGGTCGACGCCTGCCGTCCGGTGATCGTCGTGGCCGATCCCTTGCCTCACCTCATGGTGGTCGGCGCACCGCTGGCCATCGACATCCACGTGGTGAGCGAAAAACGTTCACCCCTGCGCGAGGCGCGGGTGAAGGCGGTGCTCGACCTCTACGGCCATCGGCGCACCTGGGAGTGGGAGGGCGACATCCCGGCCGACGGCGTCGCCCGAATCGGCCAGGTCACGTGGCCGGCCATGCACCATGAGACCGAGATCGAGCTCGATCTCGAACTGACGGGCGCCGCCACCGCCACCAACCGCTATTCCCAGTTTCTGAAGGTCATCTCCCCCGAGGGACTCTGAGCCCTCCGTTTGGCTCGGGTCGTTCTGGTCCGCACGGGTGGCGTCAGAACCCACGCCTGCGGACCAGAACGGGAGGCTCCCCGAACGCCGAGAACCGCACGGTTAGCCTCCGTTTCAGCCAGGGGGATACCGTTCTCCTAAGTAGCCGCCACGCGTGGGCATTCTCGTAAGGACATCGCCGTACATGGCCCAGACAATTCGCCAAGCCTCGGGCGGGCCCGAGGGGCCCATCCGGGAGCGCAAGAAGCCGCTTCCCTACCCGCTCAGCCTCTACCAGACTGCGGTGGGCAAGAAGTACGTGATGGCCCTCACCGGCGTGGGCCTGCTCGGCTTCGTGGTCGTCCACATGATCGGCAACCTGCACGTGTACGAGGGGCCGGCCAAGATGGCCGAATACGCCGAAACGCTCCGCACCCTCGGGGGCGGCCTTGTGCCGCGCGAAACCGTGTTGTGGATACTCCGGGCCGGCCTGATCGCCATGTTCGGCCTGCACATCCACTCGGCCTACACGCTCAAGGAAATGAGCCGCCTCTCCAGCCCCAGCGCCGGCTTCGTGGCCGGCAACAAGAAGTACGCCGGTGGCCAGGAGTTCATCGCGGCCAACTTCGCCAGCCGCACCATGCGCTGGACCGGCCCGATCATCGCCCTCTACCTGGTCTTCCACCTGGCCGACCTCACGTGGGGTTGGGTCAACCCCGACTTCCACCACGGTGACCCGCACAACAACGTGATCGAGAGCCTGTCGAACCCCGGGATCGCGGCGATCTACGTCGTGGCCAACGTGGCGCTGGCCATCCACATCTACCACGGGGCCTGGAGCATGTTTCAGAGCCTCGGCATCAACAACCCCAAGATCAACCAAGGCCGCCGGCACCTGGCCATGGGGCTGGCCGGCCTGATCCTGGTCGGCAACCTCAGCTTCCCGCTGCTCACCGCGACCGGCGTCATCAACGACGACGACCGCGAATGCCCGCCGGGTGATCTGGTCTGCCTCGAAGAAGAACTGCTCGAAAAGGAAGGCGGTCACTCGGAATGATCGGTGAACTGAACTCCAACGTCCCCGAGGGCGACATCGAGGGTCTCTGGACCCAGCACAAGTTCGACATGAAGCTGGTGAACCCGGCCAACAAGCGCAAGTTCAAGGTGATCGTGGTCGGTACCGGCCTGGCCGGCGCTTCGGCGGCGGCCACGATGGGCGAACTCGGCTACGAGGTCGAGGCCTTCACCTATCACGACAGCCCCCGCCGGGCGCACTCGATCGCCGCCCAGGGCGGCATCAACGGGGCGAAGAACTACCAGAACGACGGCGACAGCGTCTACCGCTTGTTCTACGACACGGTGAAGGGCGGCGACTTCCGCAGCCGCGAAGCCAACGTGTACCGGTTGGCCGAAGTATCGGTGAACATCATCGACCAGGCCACCGCTCAGGGTGTTCCCTTCGCCCGCGACTATGGCGGCTTGCTCGACAACCGTTCGTTCGGTGGCGCCCAGGTCAGCCGCACGTTCTATGCCCGAGGCCAGACCGGTCAGCAGCTCCTGCTCGGTGCGTACTCGGCCCTGATGCGTCAGGTGCATGAGGGCACGGTTGCGCTCCACACCCGCAAGGAGATGGTCGACCTCATCGTCAAGGACGACAAGGCCTGCGGCATCGTGGTGCGCGATGTCATCACCGGCAAGGTCACCTCGCACTCGGCCCACGCCGTCGTGCTGGCCACCGGCGGCTACGGCAACGTCTACTACCTGTCGACCAACGCCATGATGTGCAACGTCACCGCCGCCTGGCGGGCTCACCGCAAGGGCGCGCTGTTCGCCAACCCCTGTTACACCCAGATCCACCCCACCTGTATCCCGGCCAGCGATGAGTTCCAGTCGAAACTCACCCTGATGTCGGAATCGCTGCGCAACGACGGCCGCATCTGGGTGCCCAAGTCCCATGACGAGACCCGAGCCGCCGCCGACATCCCCGAGGACGAACGCGACTATTACCTCGAACGCAAGTACCCGTCGTTCGGCAACCTGGTGCCGCGCGACGTTGCCTCCCGCAACGCCAAGACGGTGGTCGATGAAGGCCGAGGCGTTGGCGAGTTGAAGAACGGCGTCTACCTCGATTTCGCCGATGCGATCGCCCGCGACGGCGAGGACACGATCCGGGCCAAGTACGGCAACTTGTTCGACATGTACGAGCGCATCACCGGCGAGAACCCGTACCAGACCCCGATGCGCATCTACCCCGCCACCCACTACACGATGGGTGGGTTGTGGGTCGACTACAACCTGATGTCGAACCTGCCGGGCCTGTTCGCCATCGGCGAGTGCAACTTCAGCGACCACGGCGCCAACCGCCTCGGCGCATCGGCGCTCATGCAGGGTCTGGCCGACGGCTACTTCGTGTTGCCGTACACCGTCGGCAACTACCTGGCCCCGCTGCTGGGCACCGATCCGGTCGACACCTCCGACCCGGTGTTCACCGAGGCCGAGGCCGAAGTCAACGAACAGAACCAGCGGTGGTTGTCGATCAACGGCACCAAGTCCGTCGATCATTATCACCGTGAGCTCGGCAAGCTGGTGTGGAACTACATCGGCATGGAGCGCGACAAGAACGGACTCGAGAAGGCGATCACCGAAATCGCCGCGCTCGAGGAAGAGTTCCTGGCCAACGTACGGGTGCTCGGTAGCGCCGACACGCTGAACCAGTCGCTCGAGAAGGTCCAGCGGGTTGCGGACTTCTTCGAACTGGCGCTGTTGAAGGCGCGCGACGCCCTCGACCGTGAGGAATCCGCCGGCGGGCACTTCCGCACCGAGTCGCAGACCGAAGAAGGCGAAGCCAAGCGCGACGACGAGCGCTTCCAGCACGTCGCCGCATGGGAGTGGACGGGGAAGGGCAACGACCCCGTCCGCCACCAAGAAGAACTCACCTTCGACTATGTCCTGCCCAGCCAGCGTTCCTACAAGTAGCGAGAGATCGAACCAACCATGAGCAACACCCTGAACCTCACGCTGAAGGTCTGGCGCCAAGACGGCCCGAACGGTGCCGGCCGCTTCGAGAGCTATGAGGCCAACGGCATCGCCGACGACGCCTCATTCCTCGAGATGCTCGACGTCGTCAACGAACGTCTGATCGAAGACGGCCAGGAACCGATCACGTTCGAGTCCGATTGCCGGGAAGGTATCTGCGGCACGTGCGGCATCATGATCAACGGCAAGGCCCACGGCCCGCAGAAGGGCACCGCAACCTGCCAGCTGCACATGCGCAAGTTCAGCGATGGCGACAACATCACCATCGAGCCCTGGCGAGCGGAATCGTTCCCGATCCTGAAGGATCTCGCCGTCGATCGCAGCGCCCTCGATCACATCATCGAGGCCGGCGGCTACATCACCGTCAACACCGGCGGAGCGCCTGACGCCAACCTCATCCCGGTGCCCAAGGAAGCGGCCGACATGGCGTTCGACGCCGCGGCCTGCATCGGCTGCGGCGCATGCGTTGCAGCCTGCCCGAACTCCGCGGCCCAGCTGTTCACCAGCGCCAAGTTGCAGCACATGAACCTGCTGCCGCAAGGCCAACCCGAGCGTTGGGACCGAGCCGAGAACATGGTCGAGACCATGGAGATGTTCTTCGGATCATGCACCAATCACGGCGAGTGTCACGAAGCGTGCCCGAAGGAAATCAGCCTCGACTTCATCGCGTTCCTCAACCGCGACTACGTCAAGGCCAAGATCAAGAACCGCAAGCTCCTCGGGCAGAACTGACGACGCACTCGACGATTCGTCGCTAGCGCTCCTCGGTCGCCGATGCTGCACGCCAAGGCGCCGAGCCGGGCTCCGCTCCCGCTCCGCCCTCCCTACCGGCGGCCTCGACCCGCGCTGCTAGCACGCCAAGGCGCCGAGCCGGGCTCCGCTCCCGCTCCGCCCTTCCTACGGCAGGCCGGCGCCAGGGGTGTCGACTCGGGCGGTCCAGACTGCGCCGCCGCCGACACCCGCGACCTCGTCGGGATGCGAACCCGGCGCGGTGAGGACATAGAGCGTCCGGCCGTCGTCGCCGCCGAGCGCGCAGGCGAAGGTGCTCTGGGGGGTCGGAGCTTCATGGGTGATCTCGCCGCCTTCGATCACCCGCACGACACGAGGCGTCATCGCGTCGCTGAACCAGATACCGCCTTCGGCATCGAGGGTGCAGCCATCGGGTGCCATGCCCGGCACGTCGGCGAAGGTGCGCATGTCGGACAACGAGCCATCGGCACCGATCGTGAACGCCTTGTAGCTGCCACCGAACGTCTCGCCGACGATGAGGGTCGAGCCGTCGGGCGTGATGACGGCGCCATTCGGGAACAGCAGCTCGCCGTCGACCGGTGCGACGTCACCCTCGGGGGTGACATGGATCAGGCGGGTCGAGGCCGGCTCGCCGCCACCTTCGAGATCGAAACCGAAGTTGCCCACGTAGGCGTGGCCGGTGGCGCTCACCACCATGTCGTTGCACTTGCCGGTCGCGAACGCAGAGAGGTCGGCGTAGTCGTGCAGCGTGCTCCCGTCCCAGCGCACCAGCTGCTGATCGAGCATCGACACGATCAACAGATCGCTGTTGGGCAACCAGCCCAGGCCCGACGGCTGCCGCTCCCCCATGTCGATGACCTTGGCCCGATTGCCATCGTCGTCGACCGTGTAGATGGCGTGTTGATAGAAGTCGCTGTACCAGAACAGCCCATCGTGCCAGCGAGGCCCCTCACCGAAATCGACGCCGTCTACAACCTTGGTGAACTCCATGGGGTGACGCTAGCGGTTGGCCGGCGTGACGGCGATTGGTAGCCGATCACGTGCCCCGCAGAAGTTGGGGTCAGGTCTACGTTGGACCCTGCGGCCGTGCGGGGTCAGGTCTCCGATAGACCTTGCGACAAACCGGTCGCGCATTCGGCCGCGGAAACCCTCTCCTCCGGGAGGAGGATGCCACCCTTCGCAGGCGGGCTCGACGCGAACAGCGCGCAACATTCCTTTCAGGCCTGACCCTAAAGCCGCGCGGAGTCCAACGTAGACCTGACCCCAGACGTAGACCTGACCCCAGAGACCCAGAGAATTCGCCCTGGGGTCAATAGCGCTCGGCCGGATCGACGATGCCGAGGAGCTCGTGGCCGGCGAGGAACCGTTCGATGTTGGTGGCCAGAAGTTCTCGCTGACGGTCCCAGCCCAGGCCCGACCACGAGATGTGCCGGCTGAGCTTCACCCTCGGATGGTCGTAGAGCCAGTGACCGGCCGGAAGGGGCTCCGGGGTCACGACATCGAGTGAGGCCCGAGCAACGCGCCCCGAATCGAGCGCGACCCGCAGGGCTTCCTGATCGACCAGTTCGCCTCGCGCCACGTTGATCAGATGGGCCCCTGGCTTCATCGCGGCGAGGAGCTCGGCATCGACCAGGTGCACGGTGGCCGGCGTCAGTGGGGCCGCGACGACAACATGATCGGCGTCGGCCACCGCCTCGACCGCATCGGCCACGACGGTGGCAATCGGGTCGGGGGCCGGCGTCCGGCGGGTGGCGACCACTCGCATACCAAAGGCATGGGCCAGCTCGGCCACGCCTCGACCGATTGAACCAAAGCCCAAGATGGCGACGGTCGAGCCCTGCAACATGCCCAGTTGGGGGTCGGCGTACCAGGCCCGACGCGCCGCGTCCTCCGATTCGTACTCCACCGTCTCGGTCACGAACGTGTCGTCGAACCTTTTGGCGACGTGCAGCATGGTGCCGAGTACCCATTCACGGATCGGCTCGGCGCTCGTGCCCCGCGAGCAGGTGAGCACCTGCTCGCCGAGCGCATCGAAGGGGAAGGCGTTGATGCCGGTCGACATGCTGTGAATCCACGAGGTCGTCGATTGGATCGCCCGCACCAGGCCCGGGCTACCGAGGCCGACGGTGACCAGGATCGGGGCCGGTTCGATCGGCACCCCGGCCGCCAGCTCGGCGTCGCGGGGCAACCGCACGAACTCGACGGAGGGGAATCGCTCGGGGAGATCGCCCAGGATCGCCGGTGAGGTCGTGTAGTGGAGGCGAACGTGCTCGGCCATCCCGCCAATCTAGGACCGCGCCGGTCGGCACCGACGGGCGGAAAAAGCAGAGAGCGCCCTGACTGGAACAGGGCGCTCTCTACTTTGTTGAGCTGGCGAACGAAGCAACCGCTGGATGCTTTCTCAATAGGAATCCCCCCACGGGACCCATCGAGTGCGAGAAAGTGCCGGGCTTGTCCGTCCGCAAATCTCGCTCAACGAGGCGGTGATCGTTCTGTCGTCGAGCAGAGCATGTCCAGCTGTCCCCCATCTCACGAGACACGCCTGCGGAGTTCGAGCCGCAGTGAGACTCGTGCTACGGACCATCACTCTCTGTGACGGTAGTCACGCTTTGTGACTTGAGTCACTGTCGCGCCTTTCGCGGCGTTCGTCAAGGCTTCCGCGGCAATCATTTTCCTGACGTTGCCGACAGCAATCGTTCGAGCGAGGCGACGAACGATTCGATGAGTTCGGCCGGGAATTCGTGACCCATACCTTCGATCAAAATGAGCTCCGCGCCGGAGATGCCATCGGCGAGGGCGAGCCCATGTTCGACGGTGAAGACGTTGTCGGCCGTGCCGTGCACGACGGTGGTCGGCACCGAGATCTCCCCCAGGCGATCGAGGCGGGAAGCACTGTTGACCACGGCCGCGCCATGTCCGGTCTCCGCGCGCCAACCGGCCGCGACGATCGCCCGGACCTGATCGGGCAGTTCACCGTCGCGGTGGGCGAAACGAGGCCCCGCGAAGAGGCGTCGACCGGCCAAGAGCCAGTCGACGAGTTCATCGGGTTCGGTGGGCGGGCCGGCGTAGATCCGTTTGGCCAGTTCCTGGACGATGTGACCGGCCGGGCCAGGCAGGCGCGGGTCCCCCAAGCCCGGTGTGGTCGCCACGAGGGTCAGACTGTGCACCCGTTCGGGGAAATCCAGCGCCAACACCTGGGCCACCATGCCGCCCATCGACAGACCCATCGCGTGCGCCCGCTCGATTTCGAGGGCGTCGAGCACCGCCACGGCATCGGCGGCAAGATCTCGCAACGAGTACTCCTGCGCCGCGACATCAGATCGGCCGGTATCGCGCTGGTCGTAACGCACCGCAGCGACGCCGCGTTCGTCGAACCACTCGAGAAGCGGTGCCGGCCAGAACACCCCCGGCATGTCGGCAGGGGCCAGCAGCAGAACCGGTACCGAGCCCGTGGTGGTGGCGGCGAGTCGGTCATCGTCAACCCACAGCTGACCGGCCGAACCCACGACGAACATGCAGGGGACGGTACCGTTGCGGGCGTGATCAAGACAGCTGGCCTGCAACTCATCCGAGGCTTCGTCATGGGCGCGGCCGACGTCGTACCCGGCGTGTCCGGCGGCACCGTAGCCCTCGTGCTGGGCATCTACGAACGTTGGATCGGAGCGATCAAGGACGGCGCCCACGCGTTGGGCCGGCTGGTCAAAGGCGACGTCAGCGGCTTCATCGAACGCATGAAGGCCATTGATTGGGCTTTCCTGATCCCGTTGATCGCGGGCGTTGGCATTGCCTTCGCAGGGTTGGCCGGCCCGATCGAAACCGCGCTGAAGGACTATCCCGAGGAAATGGCCGGTCTTTTCCTCGGCCTCATCGTCGCGTCGATCTGGATCGCCTGGAAGCTCGTCGGCAGGAAGGATCCCGCCCGCATCGCCATCACCGTCGGTGTCGGCATCGCGCTCTTCTACCTGCTCGGATTCTCGTCGGCCCCGGCCGCCGATCCTTCCAAGCTGGCCTTCTTCGGAGCCGGCGCGGTTGCCATCTGTGCGATGGTCCTGCCCGGCATCTCCGGATCGTTCATCCTGCTCATGCTCGGCATGTACGCCGCGGTGCTCGGCGTCGTCCACGATCGCGCCGTGGACGACATTGCCGTGTTCGGCGTCGGAGCGGTGTTGGGTCTCTCGTTGTTCTCGTCGGTTCTCAGCTGGCTGCTCGAGCATCACCGCGACACGGTGATGGCCGCGCTCGTCGGCCTCATGCTCGGCTCCATTCGAGTGCTGTGGCCTTGGCCCAACGGTGTGGGCATCATCAGCGACGATGCCGAAGAAGCCGTGGTGGGCACCGGTCTCGATTGGCCGAGCGGAAGCGAGTTCTGGTGGCCGACCGTACTGGCCGTCGGCGCGGCGCTGGTCGTGATTGTGTTCAGTGCGTTCGCCGAGCGTTACGCCGCAACCCCTGAACCGGTTCCACTCGGCGCGACCGCCGATACCAACGCCGATGCCAACGACCGGGGGGCCCGCTAGTGCTGCGCTTCAACCACATGGAACTCACCCTGCCGCCCGGCACACTCACCGACGGGTTCCGCACCGACGTCGACGCGTTCTACGCCGACGTCCTGGGCTGGCAGAACAAGATGGTGCCGATTCTCGGAACCCACGGGTACCTCATGCAACCGGACAGCGGGCAGTTCATCCTGCTGCTCGAGTCCGACGACCACATGCAATCGCCGGGCTATGACCACCTCGGGCTGCTCGCCGATTCGCGAGCTGAGGTCGACCGCATCATGGCCGAGTGCCAAGCCTTCGCCGAGCAGGACGATCGCATGCAGCTCAAGTTCTACGACGACCTGGTCAGCCCCAGCGTCACCGTGCATGCCTTCTACGTTCGGTACCTCCTACCGATCTGGTTCGACGTACAGTCGATGGAACGTCCGCCTGGCCAAGGACCCGAGCGCTCGTGGCAATTCGTCTCGTCATCGCCATGATGTGACCAGCCCGTCCCGGAGGCCCCGATGAACGTTGATTTCTGGCTCGATCCCATTTGACCGTGGTGTTGGATCACGAGCCGTTGGCTCGTGGACGTTGCCCCCGAACGCGATCTCACCGTCAACTGGCGCTCGATCAGCCTGCTGATCAAGAACAAGGTCGAGCCCGACAGCGAGTACTACGAACCGGTGTCGGCCACGCACAACATGCTGCGGGTGATGGAGGCCATGCGCGCCGCCGGTGCCGAAGCCGCGATCGGCGATCTGTACACCGACCTCGGCCAACGCATTCATCATCGGCAACAACTCATGGACATCGATCTCGCCGCCGCGGTTGCGGCGACCGGCGCCGACCGCTCACTGGCCGAAGCGGCGAACGATGCTTCGTTCGACGACGCGGTCCGGGCCGAAACCGAGGCCGGGCTGGCTCTGGTCGGCGAGGACGTCGGCACGCCGATCGTCGCCATCGAAACCGAGCCGGGTTCGTGGCAGGGCTACTTCGGTCCGGTGATCTCGCCCGCGCCGACCGGCGAGGCTGCACTGCGGTTGTGGGACAATCTGGTCGGCCTCATGGAGTTCCCCGAACTCTTCGAACTGAAGCGCACCCGGAACGTCGGCCCGATCTTCGCCGAGTAGGCCTGACTACTGGGGCTGGTTGAACTCCACCCAGCCGTGTCCGGTCCGGCCGTTCTGGTCGGTCATGGCCACCATGGCCCGCGGAAATCGCGAGAGCCGACCATCGGGAGACGTCAGCAAGACCGGCGCCCAGGCGATCGGTGCGAGCTGCAATTCGAGTTCGTCGAAGCTCACGCCAACCCCGGTGGGAATCTGTGCTGCGCCGAGCGCGGGCCGAGCGGCAACCGAAGTGACCTCATCGCAGCCATCGCCGATCTGCCGGTAGCCGACGCCGAACTGGCCCAGGCCGTAGTCGAGGGCGTGCATCCGTTCGCCGTCCGCAAACCGGCCCGACAACCACATCCACTCCGACGCCCACCAGTCGCGTACCCCCCAGCTGTGATCGCGCTGACCGAAACCCTCGAAGTCGATCACTTCGTCCCCCACGAGAATCTCGCCGTGCACTCGGCACGGAATCTCGTACCGCGACGTCACCGGATAGCCGTAGGGCTGCCCCGCCGTATCCCAATCGAGCTCGAAGCCGATCGGCGTGCGATCGCCCCAGAGCGCACCGACGGGGTCGACGGTGTACGCCTCGGCCGGATCGTCCAGGCCGACACCGAAGGCCTCGAGGCCGACCGACACGTGATCGAGCGGCGTCTCGACCACGATGTCCTGCCACAATCCGTCGGTGCGCAGCTCCAGCCCCGGCCCGCTGGGCAGCGGCGCATGATTCTCGACCACCATCACCAGCTGCCGGTCGGGGCCGACCAAGCAGGCCCAGTACCAACTCACGCCCAGATTGGGGTACAGCCCCATCCGGATGTAGCCGCCGAGCGAGCCGTCCGGCGCGAAGAAGTCGAGGTACACGGACTCGTTCCAGAGCGGATCGGCTTCGGACTGATGTCGGGCCTCGTCGGTGGGGTTCACGGCAACCATGGCAGTCATGCTGGCACGCCGTACGCTGACCGACCGAGATGAGCGACACCACCGAGCGACCCGACTTCGATGCCGACATGGCCGTGACCCCGATCGGCCCCGGCCGCTACACCACCGCGATCTGGCGCCATTGGTGGATTCTGGCCGGCCCCAACGGTGGCCTCATCCTCGGCCAACTGGCGGCGGCGATCATCGCCGAGATCAACGATCCGGCCCGCCACCTCCGCACCCTGACCGTGCACTTCCTACGGCCGCCGATCGAAGGCCCGGCCACCATCGATGTCGAGACCATCCGTACCGGCCGGTCGGTGGCCTTCCTCCAAGCCGTCATGGTGCAAGAAGACAAGATCATCGCGACCGCCAAGGCCGCAGCCAGCCCGGCCTGGGACGTCGGCCTCGCCTTCCAGGACCTCGCCATGCCCGAGGTACCCCCGCCCGACCAATGCGCCGACACCAGCGTGCTCGACCGCGAAGGTCCACCGATGCGCACCAACTACGAGTACCGCACCGTGCATGGCTACGACGACTCCACCAAGCCACCCACCTCGTGGATGCGCACCGCCCGACCCCGACCCCTCGATGCCGTGGCCATCGCCGCCATCGTCGATGGCATGCCACCGCCGATCTTCGTGCGCACCGGCCAGCCCATGGCGGTGCCGACCATCGAACTGACCGTGCACTTCCGGGCCACGCTGCCCCGTACCGGCCTGGCCCCGGAAGACTTCGTGTTGGTCCAGGCCAGCACCAGCACATTGGCGGAGGGATTCGTCGAAGAGGACATCGCCATCTGGGGCCCCGACGGCACGCTGCTGGCCCAGAGCCGCCAGCTCGCTCTGGCTCGCTAGGCCGACGGTCGCCCTAGGCTTGACCCATGGTGACGTATCTCTCACCGCAGTGGTTCGAGCACGCGAACGCGGCACTCGCCCAACATCGTGGTCTTGGCGCGGCGTGGCGCGAGCACCCCATCATCCTGCAACAACAGGTCGAAGGAGCTCCGACGCCCAGCTATGCGCTGGTGCTCGACGGCGGCGGACCTCGCCTCACGGTCGGCGACGCCGAGGATCCGACGGCGACCTTTCGCCTGAGCCATGAGACCGCGGCCGCAATCGCCCAAGGTGCCATCAGCGCGCAGGCGGCGTTTCAGGCCGGGCAGCTGCACATCGAGGGCGAAGTCACCACCCTCATCGCCGGGCTGGAGCGCCTCGCCGCGGTCGGGGACATCCTGGCCGATCTCCGAGCCGAAACCGAGTTCTGAAATGCCCGAGCTTCCCGAGGTCAAGGCCCATGCCGAACGGCTCCAGGGCGAGTTCGGCGGTGCCGTGCTCGAACGGTTCCGGGCCCTGAACTTCACCACGCTCAAGACGTTCGACCCCCCACCCGAGGCCGGCCAAGGACACCCCCTCGCCTCGGTGTCGACGCGAGGGAAGTTCATCTGCCTCGACTTCGGGCCGGTCGGGTACCTCGTCCATCTGATGCAGGGCGGTCGGCTCAGACCCGACCCGAAGCAGGCGGCCAAACCGCGCGGTGGGATGGCCCGGTGGGTCTTCGATGACGGCCGAGCCTTGATGCTCAGCGAGGCAGGCAAGGAGCACAGCGCGGGCGTGTGGGTGTATGCCGGCAGCCCCGACGAACT
>JABDJW010000339.1 GCA_013002375.1 Acidimicrobiales bacterium
GTTTTGCCCCATCCCACCAGGTCTCGACTGTTGTGAACGAACGTCGGCCATCTACATTCGGAAGCGTGACTTCCACCATGTCCGATCGACTGCACTACAGCCGCGAAGAACTCCTGGCCAGCCACGAGTACGCCGAACCGCACGTTGTCGCGGGCCGCACCCTGCACGGCGGCTTCTTGGCCGACGGCCGGTACCAGCCGCCGCGGGCGCTGGTCCGCGAACCCGCCATGGCGGCCTGGGAGCAGGCGCTGGCCGAACGAGGAGGCCAAGCGTTTCCCGCGTCGGCCGAACTCCTCTCCGGCATCCGCGTACCGAACACCGAGCAACACCTCGTGCTGCTCCGCAACGGCATCGGCGACGTCTTCTGGAACAGCCTCACGATCATCGGCAAGATCGAAGCGATGGGTGCCAACATCGTGTTGATCCCGGTCCCCGACCTCCAGGCTCATATCGTCGAGGACGTTTCCGGGATGGCGATCGGTCACCTGGGTGGCGGGCTCTTCGAAGCCCACGGCATCGACGAGGGTGGCGTGCCCTCGCGGGGCATAGGCGGCCACGACGCAATGTGGTTCGCGGCCCGCGACCTCGCCTTCGGCCCTGACGCGTTCCCCGATGTCGACCCCCAACCGGGCCTGGCCCGCGAGGACGGCGAGCGCTACCTGCCGGAAATCCCGCTGGAGATCGAGAACCTGTTCTCCTTCCTGGCCAATCTGCTCATCATCGAATTCCGAGCCGAGATCGGCTTCGCCGAAACCCAAGCCATTCTGCGATCGCCCGACGTGTTCACCGATCGTCGGGCCGAGGCCGAGCTCGCGGCCGAGATCATCGAACGCATCCGTATCGACGAGGGCATCCACGTCCGCTCGTTGAACCTCTACCTCGGCGAGCTCTGCAGCGTGTCCCTGCGCACCCTCGATGGCGGTTCGGTGCCGGGATCCACCCTCGTCGACCGCTTCTGGGACGGCATGGTCCGCTGGGCCACGGTCACCAAACCGGCGCGCGACGTCGAGCGAGCGCTCACCAACCTGCACGCCCGCATCGCCGAGCACCCCGAGTCCGATCGCGTGCGGGCCGAATTCGACGCCGTAGGCGACGCGTGAAGCAGTTCGCCGGCAAGATTGCCGTCGTCACCGGCGGGGCAAGCGGCATGGGGCGGGAGCTGGTCAAGCAGCTGGCTGCAGCCGGGGCCCACGTGGCCACCTGCGACCTCTCCGAGACCGAGATGAAGGAAAGCCGCGAACTCGCGCTCGACCTCGCACCGAGTGCCCGCATCACCACCCACCTCTGCGATGTCTCCGACGAAGCCGGTCTCGAGGCCTTTCGCGACGAGGTCCTCGACCAGCACCAGACCGACCACATCCATTTGTTGTTCAACAACGCGGGCATCAGCGGCGGCGGCAGCTTCATCGAGGCCAGTCGCGAGGCCTGGGAGCGGTGCTTCGACATCTGCTGGGGCGGCGTCTACCTCGGCACCCGGGTGTTTCTGCCGCTGCTCATCGCGGCGCCCGAAGCTCACCTGATCAACACGTCCAGCGTCAATGGGTTCTGGGCCAGCCTGGGGCCGGAGCGTCCGCACACCGCCTACTCGGCGGCCAAGTTCGCGGTGAAGGGCTTCACCGAAGCGTTGATCACCGATCTGGCCGTGCACGCGCCACACGTCGGCGTTTCCCTGGTCATGCCGGGGCACATCGGCACCGGCATCGTCGCCAATTCGGTCCGCCACGGCGCCGATTCGATCGACGAGGACACGGCCAACATGCTCGAACTGGCGGCCGAGATGTTCCGGGAGAACGCGCCGATGACCGCTTCGGAGGCGGCCACGATCATTCTCGACGGCGTGCGCGAGAACCACTGGCGGATTCTGGTCGGCGAGGACGCCGCCGCCATCGATGCCGCAGTCCGAGCCGAACCCGAAATGGCCTACGAGGGCGATGCCTTCGTCAACGTGCTGCGCCGGGCCGGCGGCAAGGACGAGTTCGAGCCCGGCACCGGCTCGATCCTGTAGCGGATCCAATGGCGCCGACGCGGTTGCTGCTCCACATCGGCACCGCCAAGACCGGCACGTCCACGCTCCAGGCCTTCCTCCGCCAGAACGAATCGGCCCTCGCCGCCGTTGGTGTGTACTACCCACCGACACCTGAGCCACGGATGAACCATTCGGTGCAGGCCAACGCCGCCGTGCGACCGCCGGCCTTTTGGCCTCGCGTCTTCAAGACCTCGTTCCCCGATCCGGCTCCGGTGCAAGCGCAAGCCGACGACTTCTTCGCCGATCTGCGAGCCCGTTCCTCGCCGGATCTCACCGTACTGAGCAGTGAGTACCTCGCCGGTTTCCGGGTCGCGAAGATCTACGAGTTCCTCGACGTCTGCGGTGCGAACGACGGGACCGCGACGGCGGTCTGCTACGTGCGCGAACCAACGCAGTTCTGGGCATCATCGACGTCGCAGCGGCTCAAGAGTTCGGCGCGAGTCCAGAACCCGCTGCAGGGCCTGCTCGATGGCTACAACGTCGTCGCGAAACTCCGCCACTGGGAGGAGTGCATCGGGCGCGACCGGTTGATCGTCCGGGCCTTCGAACCGCACCAGCTGGTCGGCGGCGACATCTGTGGCGACTTCCTCGGCGTGCTCGGTGGCTTCAGGCCACTGCCGGAGGCGGCGACGTTCGACCGGCCCGGTGACCGCAACGTCGCCAGCTCAGCCGAGGCGTTGATCGCGCTCCAAGAGCTTCGCGAGGAGTGGCTCGGGCGCAACGACCACACCCAGGCCGCTCGGGAACTCGGGCGCGCCATCGCTCGCCATGCCGAGGGCCTGCCGACCACACCGGCCCGCTTTTCGGCGCCGGTGTTGCGCGTCATTCGCGATCACTACGCCGACGACATCGCCTGGCTGCGCTCCGCCTACGGTCTGGAGTTCTCCACGGTGGAAGGAGAGAACGGCGACACCGAGGCCGAACAAGCCAATGAGACGCTCAGCGGAGGCCGAGTGCGCGAGCTGCTCGAGCAGTTCGACCCAACCGTGCTGGCCACGCTCCGCGAGACTGCCGGAAGCGAGCTCGGGTACCTCCCGTAGGGCCCGAGGTAGCGCAGCGTGAAGGTCGGTCACTGACCAATTACCATGGCTGAGCTATGCACGCGCCGCACACCACCGCCGAGCCGGTGGGCCTTCGGGAGCAGAAGAAGGCGGCCACCCGTCAGGCGCTGATCGAGGTCTCCCAACGCCTCTTCGCGACCAAGGGATATGCCGCAACGACGTTGGAAGAAATCTGCACCGAAGTAGGCATCCGGCCGCAGACGCTCCTCCGGTACTTCGAATCCAAGGCCCATCTGGCCACCGCCCCGCTCGCGGCGGTGG
Source organism: Acidimicrobiales bacterium (assembly GCA_013002375.1). Lineage (GTDB taxonomy): Bacteria > Actinomycetota > Acidimicrobiia > Acidimicrobiales > SHLQ01 > JABDJW01. The sequence goes on from JABDJW010000339.1 coordinate 3,349, forward strand.
TCGCCGACCTCGAGCGCAAGGTCACCGAACCCGAGCGCACCGCCGACACGATCGAACTCTGGCGTGAACACGTCGCGGCCCGCACGATCTTCCATCAGATGCACTCGCCGCGCGCCGTCCGGACGTACTACCGCTGGCTCGACGCCGACCCGGTGCTCCTGGCCATGACCGCGCAGCTCAACCACCGCACGCAGACCGTCCTCGCGGCCGGCCTGGCCCACGATCACCACGTCGAGCCGGACGATCTCCACTCCACCATGCTCGCCGCACTGCTGGTAGCCGGATGGAATTCGATCTTCCTGCAGTGGCTGGAATCAGGAGGCGACGCCGACGAACTCGGCCGCCGCCAAGACGCGGTCGTCGATTTCGCGGTGAGCAATCTGCCCCGCTCGTCGGCCTCTGACCTCGGCGCCGACCTGACCTGAACCTTCGCTCGCGCTGATCCCGCCTGCCGCTAGGGCGTCGGGGTGGCCCGGCGAAGGACCTGGCCGGCGCGGTTGCCGGTGTGCCCGTCGGTCGTGGTGATGAGCTCGCCGTTGCAGACGGTGGCCGTGTACCCGTTGGACTTCTGCTGGAACCGACCGTGGCCCCCGGGAAAGTCGTGCACGAAGGTCGGGAACTGTTCGCTCACCGTCTCGAGATCGAGCACGTTGAGGTCGGCGCCCATGCCGGGTGCCACGCGACCCCGATCGTCGAGGCCCAAGATCCGGGCCGGTTCGGCGGTCATCCGGCGAATGGCTTCGGCCTCGGTGTAGACGTGCTTGGTGCGGACCCAATGTGACAGCACGAAGCTCGTCCACCCGGCATCCATGATCTGCCCGACATGAGCGCCGGCGTCGCCCAGCGAGGGCAACACGAACTCGCTGCCGAGCAGAACCTCGAGGGCCTCGATGCTCGGGTTGAAGATCCGGAGCGTGAACAGCACCCGGCCATCGGCTTCGTCGGCGAGGCGCAGGAAGCACTCGACCGGTGACTCGCCGGCGGCCTCGGCGAGACCGGCCAGGCTGGCCTCGGGGCCGCCGACGTAATTGGGCGTCTCGCCGGCGCCCATCCAGAACATCCGCTCGGGTTCCCACATCGCGCCGTCGCACTCGTCGACGAGGCGCGCCCGCATCGCCGGGTCGCGCACGGCGGCCAGACGGCCTTCGAAGTCGAGGCCGTACATCTCGATCCAAGCCTTTCCTTTGAAGGGCATGATGTTGTACAGGCCGACGACGAGGCCGGAGGCCCGCGGCGTGCAGATGCCGGTGACGTCGACTCCGGATGCCGCGAGCGATTCGATCTGCTGACGCATCCAGTGTCCCGAACCGGGGTCGGCGCCGACGCCGGTGCTGAACATCACCCGAACGCCGGCGTGGCTGCCCTGCCGCTTCAGCATCTCGAACTCGTGGGGCAGGTTCTCGATGTTCAGCACGTTCTGGAACAACCCGCCGCCGGCTTCGGAGATGGCGGCGGCGATGGCCTCGATCTCGTGCATCTCGGCGTGCGTGCCGGGCACACACCGACCGTCGGGCACCTTGTGACCGAGCAGCCGCGAGGTCGAGAAGCCGAGCGCACCCTCGGCGATCGATTGGCCGACGACCTCGGCCATCTGTGCGATTTCGGTCTCGGTCGGCTGGCCGTCGACCGCGTTCTCGCCCATGACGTACAACCGAACCGCACTGTGGCCGACCAGGCCGGTTGCGTTGACCGCAGGACGCAGGCCTTCGAGCGCATCGAGATAACCGCCGTAGCCCTCCCAGCTCCAGGGCAACCCGCCGAGAATCGCCGGCGCCGGGATGTCCTCGACCGACTCCATCCAGCCGGCCAATGTGGCGCGATCGTCGGCCCTGCAGGGCGCGAAGGTCACGCCGCAGTTCCCCAAGAGCGCGGTCGTGACCCCGTGGTGGGTGATCGGTGTCATCAGTGGATCCCACCCGATCTGGGCGTCGAGGTGGGTATGCAGATCGACGAATCCCGGGGTGACATCGAGCCCGGTGGCATCGATCTCGGTCCGCCCTCGGCCCGCAACCTCGCCGACCGTGGTGATCGTCTCGCCGTCGACCGCGACATCGGCGCTCACCGCGGCCCGACCGGAGCCGTCGTACACCCGGCCGCCGCGAACGACCAGATCGTGCGTTGTGTCTGCCATGTTGAACCCTCTGATGCTGCTTCGACTCTACGAGCCGAACGTGAGTCCGGCGAACGATCCTTCGTCTCGCCAGCGCTCGATGATCTTGAAGAAGGCAATGGCGCCACTGCCATAGGAGCTGTTCTGATCGGAACGCTCGCCCGGCTTGCCCTCGTTGTTGTAGTAACCCGGTGTGCAGTTCTCCAGGAAATCGCCCCGAGCGCGGGCCTTGGCGATGATCTCGTCGATCCAGGCTTGCTCGGCTTCGGGCGTGACCTCGACGGTGGCGATGTCGTTGGCCAACGCATGATCGATGATGAAGGCGATGTGGTTCGCGACCTCGGCCAACATGTGCGGGTAGCTGACCGTGAAGCCGCCCTGCACCTGGCTGATGACGAAGCAGTTCGGGAACCCGTGGCTGAGCATGCCGTGGAGGGTGCGCACGCCATCGGCCCAATAGTCACTGAGCGACTGAGCTCGCCGGCCGTAGATCTCATAGCCGGCTCGACGGGCGTACCCGGTGCCGACCTCGAACCCGGTGGCGAAGACGATGCAGTCGAGCTCGTACTCGACCCCGTTGGCCACGATGCCGGCGGCGGTGATGCGATCGATCCCCTTGCCGTCGGTATCGACCAGCGTCACGTTCGGGCGGTTGAAGGTGGGGAGGTAGTCGTCGTGGAAGCACGGCCGCTTGCAGAACTGGCGGTAATACGGCTTCAACGCCTCGGCCAGCTCGGCATCATCGACGATCGATTCGACGCGAGCTCGGATCTCGTTCATCTTCTCGAAGTCGGCCAGCTCCATCATCGAGGCGATGCCCTCCGGGGTGAAGTCGGCCGAGCCGTTGCGCATGAGCGTCACCATCTTGCCGATGATGTCGGTCCAGCCGTCGTCGACCAGGTCGACCTCCTGCGGCACACCCGACACCAGGCAGTTGAAGTTGTCCATGCGGGCCTGATGCCAGCCGGGCTCGAGTGAGGCCGCCCATGCGGGGTCGGTCGGCCGGTTGTCGCGCACGTCGATCGACGAAGGCGTGCGCTGGAAGACGACGAGTTCGTCCGCAAGCTCGCCGAGATGCGGCACACACTGCACCGCGGTGGCACCGGTTCCGATGATGCCGACCCGCTTGCCGGCCAGTTTGGTGAGGCCGCCATCGGGTGATCCGCCGGTGTAGTCGTAGTCCCAACGGCTGGTGTGGAACGTATGGCCCTCGAAGTCGCCGATCCCTTCGACACCGGGCAGCTTCGGACGATGCAGCGGTCCGTTGGCCATGGCGACGAACCGGGCCCGCATGGCGTCCCCCCGGTTGGTTCGCACGATCCATCGGCGGGCATCGTCGTCCCAGCGAAGCTCGGTGACCTCGGTCTGGAAGCAGGCGTTGGCGTACAGGTCGTAGTGCTCGCCGATCGCCCGGCTGTGGGCCAGGATCTCGCGAGCGTGGGCGTACTTCTCGCGCGGGACGTAGTCGAGTTCCTCGAGCAGGGGCATGTAGACGTAGGACTCGACATCACACATCGCGCCGGGGTACCGATTCCAGTACCACGTGCCGCCGAAGTCGCCGCCCTTCTCGATCATGCGGATGTCCCGTACGCCGGCCTCGCGCAGGCGGGCTCCGGTCAGCAGCCCGCCGAACCCACCGCCGATCACGACCACGTCGACCTCGTCGGTCAGCGCTTCCCGTTCGATGACGGTATCGAGGTAGGGGTCGGCGACATAGCCCGCGAAGGCCCCACTGACCTCGACGTACTGCTCATTGCCATCGGCGCGAAGCCGCTTGTCCCGCTCGATCCGGTACTTCTCACGCAGGGAGTCGGGGTCGAATCCCAAGTCATCGGTGGACGAAGGCTCAGTAACCGTCATGCCCGAACTATAGGCGGCCGGTGAAAAACAGAACCATTCACATTTTCCGGGCCCAAGGGGTGGCCGGCGGGAGCGGCCGGGGGGAGACGAGCTTGTCGGTGCCGATCGGATGCTGTTACCTGGAACGATGCCCGACGACGATGCCACCGAAGCCGTTCGCGCGCTCGTCGATTCGGCCCGTGATCAACATCCACCCTTCTGGGCCGCGGTGGTGGGCGATGCCGAAGTCACCGCCGCCTACCGCGGCGAGCGCCATGTCTTCCGTTCGAGCATGGATGCAATCGGCCAGGTGTTGCGGTTGGCGGTGGTGGCCGATGCGTTCCTGGCCCAGGTCTTCTACCGAGCCAAGGCCAGTCTGCAGCGGCACCGAATACCCCTGCTCCCCCACATCTTTCACCGGCTGGCCATCCAGAACGCGGGGGTCTGCATCGGCGATCCAGTACTGATCGAGCCCGGCCTCTACCTCGCCCACGGTCAGGTCGTGATCGATGGCGTCGTGCGCATCAAACGGGGGGTGGCAATCTTTCCCTGGGTCACGATCGGGCTTCGCCCGCCCGCGCTCGGTGGCGCAACGATCGGCCGAAGTGCCAGCATCGGCACCGGGGCCAAGGTCCTCGGCGAGGTCACCATCGGGCATCGAGCTCGGGTCGGAGCCAACGCGGTCGTCCTCGACGACGTTCCCGACGACCGGTCGGTGATCGGCATTCCGGCCCGCTTGGTCGAGGTGTCGGGCGACGGTCGCTGATCCTCGGAACCAACTCATCCCGACACCGAGCTCTCAGCCGCCTGATCGATCCCCTCGCCGCCGGGCCGGGCTACCGCTGGCCCATCGGCGGACTGCTGGCCGACCCGACCGGTGAGGAACTCCTGGCCGACGTCGATCAGGCCAGCCCCGAGTTCGCAGTTGCCGTGCAGGCCTGCCGAAGCCTCTTGCCCGGGTAGCCCCCGAGCTGACGACGGGTGTCAGCGAACCGAAGATCGAGTTTCTCCGCCGCACGCGCATGGGCTAGAAGGTGACATGACCGCTCCGGCGACCGACATCTTGAATCCTCACTGGTGGCAGGGCAACCCACAGGAGGCGTACCGCCAGCTCCTGGCCCACGATGGGCTCTGGCGCGACCAAGCCAGCGGGTTCTGGCTGGTGGCCCGCCATGCCGACGTGCTCACCGTCGAGCGCGACCCGAAGACCTTCTCCAGCCGAGGCAACTACCGGGTGTGCCCATCGCTCGAGGAACAGACGATGATCAGCCACGACGATCCCACCCATCTGGGACAACGCCGCATGATCAACCGTCGCTTCACGCCGCGCGCGGTGCAGTCGCACGCCGACCACTATCGATCGCTGGTCGCCGAGCTGATCGACGGTGCGGTCGCCGAGGCCGAAACCACCGGTTCGGTCGAGGTGGTGGATGCCCTCGCCGCCCAGCTCCCCTGCCGGGTCACGGCCGAGCTGATCGGCTTCGGCCCCGACCGGTGGCGCGAGGTCAAGAGCTGGTCCGAGCGGCAGATGCGAATCGACCGGCGCTATGAGGACAATCAGGTGATGACCGACCTCATGGCCAGCATCCAGGAATGGGCCGACGTCATGCGCGACGTCCTCCCGGACCGTTTCGCGAACCCGGCCGAAGACCTCTTCACCGATTGGATGCGAGCCGGCATGGAACCGCTCACCATGGTGCAGGAGACCGGTCTCATGATCGCGGGCGGCGCCGAGACCACGCGAACCGTCATCGCCCACGGTCTTCGCACGTTTGTCGATCATCCCGATGCCTGGGAGCAACTGGCCGCGGAACCCGAGAGCATCACCGCCGCGATCGAAGAGACCATCCGTTGGGTGACTCCGCTGAACAACATGTTCCGCATCGTCACCACACCGACCGAACTCGGTGGCACCCCGATGGCGGCGGGCGATCGGGTCGCGCTCATGTATCCCGCCGCCAACCGCGACCCGGCCGTCTTCACCGATCCCGACACGTTCGACATCACCCGGTCACCGAACCCTCACGTGGCGTTCGGCCACGGCACGCACTTCTGCCTGGGCGCCAACCTCGCTCGTCTCGAACTCCGGATGCTGTTCGAGCAGCTCAGCCAACGCGTCACTAACTTGCGCGTCGTGTCCGAACCCGAGGTCGAGCCGAACATCTTCGCTCGGGCGGTGCGCACCTTCTCACTGGGCTTCGACCGTCGATAGCAGTCGAGAGGCCGACGCCTCCCCAAAAAAGAGCCCCCAAAGAAGAGAAGCCAGCCACCTGATGGCTACCTGACACCATGACGGTCGTAAGGGCCTTTTGGCCTATGTCTAGAACTGGTTCTCGTGCCGTTTCTCTAACCATGGATCCTCGGGAAAACGGGGGCGGGCCTGAGCGTACGGAAACCAACGGCGACGCAGCGCAGAAACGCGCCTTGCTGGGCACCCCTGATTTCTTCGCCGACTCCCCGGTCGCCTACAGCGAGTTCCTGCTCGCGACGGGCGAGCTGACGGCGGCCAACAAGCTGTATTGCCAACAGCGGGGCTACTCCCTGGAGGAGCTGAAAGCGGCCAGCTTCGAGACTCGGCTCCCGGGTGCTTCCGCCGAGGCCGTGTTGACCCAAGTGATTCGCCTGCTGGAGAACAAGAAGGCAAAGCCGGTCGACGTCGACGTGATCCGGGCCGATGGCACGCTCCAGTCGTTGCACATGAACTTCTCGCTGCGCTTCGACAGCTCGGGCGAACCGGTCAGTGTGTTGGTGGCATCGGTCGACAACAACGAATCGAAGGCTGCGTTCAACCGTTTCGAGCAGCTCATCGAGGCTTCGCCGGCCGGTCAGATCGAGGTCGAATTCGATGGCAACATCCGACGGACCAACCGGGCTGCGGCTCGCATCATCGGGTACGAGCAAGCGGAGATGATCGGCCTGTTCGCCGGCGACCTGTTGGTGGAGGACGACCGCGAAGAGGTCATGAACGCGTTCTTCGACTGCTACGCCCACCCCGGCAAGGTGGTGACCTTCGAGACCCGGCGGGTCGGTCCGGACGGCGCGGAGTTGTGGATCCAGTTGTCGATCACCGTCATCACCGATCGCGACGCCCAGCCGGAGTCCATCATCGTTTCACTGGTCGACATCGACGACGAGGTGCGGGCCCGTCACCGCCTGGCCTACGAGGCCAGCCACGACCCGCTGACCAACCTGGCCAACCGCAGCCGGCTGCTCGAAGTCATCGAATCGGCGGCGCCGAACACCCCCGCAGCGATGCTGTTCCTCGACGTGGACCGGTTCAAGCGGATCAACGACCGGCTCGGCCATGACGCCGGCGACGACCTCTTGGTGGCGATGAGTCGGCGGATCGAGGGGGCGCTGCGCCCGAGCGATTTCGTCGCCCGCATCGGCGGCGATGAGTTCGTGATCTGGTGCTCCGATGTGCAGGAAGAAGCGCACGTCATCGATCTGGCCCAGCGAGTCGTCGATGTCATCGAACGCGAACCGTTCATCGTCGGCGAGGACACGGTGTCGATCACGGTGAGCGTTGGCGCCTCGTTCACCGAGGACGCCCGCGAACACACTGCGCTGCTTCGGGAAGCCGACATGGCGATGTACCGGGCCAAGGCCCAGGGGCGAGCGCGCATCGAGATCTTCAACCACGCGGTTCGCTCAAACACCCGGGCCCTTCGGGAACTGGCCGAAGAACTGGCCGATGGCATCGATCGCGGCGAGATCATCCTGCACTACCAGCCGATCGTGGAGCTGGCGACCGGCCGCATCGCAGCCGCCGAGGGTCTGGCCCGTTGGCGACATCCCGCACAGGGCCTCCTCTCGCCCGGCCGCTTCATCGAGCTGGCCGAGGAGACCGGACTGATTGTGCCCCTCGGCAAGCGGGTGCTCGATCAGGCCATCTCTGATCTCGCCTCGCTCGAGGCTTACGAGGACTTCCGCCTCGCCATCAACCTGTCGCCCCGACAGATGGCGAACCGTGACATCGCAACCGTGGTCGAGAAGGCCCTGGCCGAACACCTTGTCGAGCCCGAGCGGTTCAACATCGAGATCACCGAATCGATGTTGATGGAGGACGCCAACGGTTCGGTCACGATGCTGCAGGCCCTCCGCGACCTCGGCGTGCACCTCGCCATCGACGATTTCGGCACCGGCTACTCGTCGCTGGCCTACCTGCGGTGGTTCCCGGTGCAGAAGCTCAAGATCGATCAGAGCTTCGTACAGGCCATCGAGGAAGACGACGCCGACCTTCTGATCGTGCAGTCGATCATCGGCCTGGCCCACGGTCTCGGCATGGAAACGGTGGCCGAGGGCATCGAAACACCCAGACAACTGCAGATCCTGCGCGACATCGGCTGTACCTACGGCCAGGGATACCACCTGGCCCGCCCGATGCCCTACGCCGATCTGGTCGAGCTGATGTCGTGTCCCAACGGCTTGGCCCACGCCGCGCCACCGTCGACGGCGGAATCGACCGATCCGGTCGCGCTGCCCACCACTTGGTGACCGCAGAAGGGGAATTCCGCTAGCGGAGAGCGGCGATGCGCTCGTCGAGGTCGGGGTGGGTGCGCAGCAACCGGCGGAGCCCGCCACCCTCGCCGGCCCGGATACCGAAGGCGGCCACTTCGTCGGGTAGCCCGGCGGTCGGCGCACCCCGCTTGAGGGCTTCGAGGGCGGAAATCATCTTCTGGGGGCTCGCCAACGCGGCGGCGCCGGAATCGGCGCGGAACTCCCGGCGGCGGCTGAACCACATGACGATGATCGAGGCAAAGAACCCGAGGATCACCTGCAACACCATCACGACGAGGAAGTACACGCCACGGCCGCCGCGGCCCCGAGTGAGGGCGTTGGTCACGATGTTGGCGAGCACCCGTGAAATCAGGATCACGAAGGTGTTGATGATGCCCTGGATCAGCGTGAGGGTGATCATGTCGCCGTTGGCGACGTGACTGATCTCGTGGGCCAGCACGGCTTCGACCTCGTCGGCCTGCATGTTGCGGAGCAGACCCACGCTGACCGCCACCAGGGCGTCGTTGCGCTTGGCCCCGGTGGCAAAGGCGTTGACGTCCTCGGAGGGGTAGATCGCGACGGTCGGCATGCCGATACCGGCATCGGCGGCCTGCCGGGCGATCGTGTCGAAGAGCCACTTCTCGGTCTCGTTGGTCGGCGTTTCGATCACGTGGGCGCCGGTGCTGCGCAGCGCGATCTTCTTGGACATGGCGAGCGAGACCAGCGCGCCGCCGAAGCCGAGCGCCAGCGAGAAGATGGTGAGGCCGACGAGCCCGCTGGGGTTGACACCAAATGCGGCCGCAGCGGCGGTGAACAGGGCGACGACGGCGATGTTGGTGCCGATGAGCAGCATCACCCGCATGCCCATACCACCGGGCTTGACGCCCTTGTTCTTCACGTCACTGATATCCATGGCATCCATTCTACCGGCCCAATGCAGCCCATTTGCCGCACCACAACCGGTTCTACCCTGCACGTTCAGCGCACTACCCACGGCGGTCGCCGAGCGGCTAGAACGATCAGATGCCGAACACGGAACGGGTTGAACAACGACTCACCGAACTGACGGTGGCCGAGAAGGCCGAACTGGTCACCGGGCTCGGGTTCTGGGACACCAGGGCCATCGAGCGCGCCGGCATTCCGTCGATGATCGTCACCGACGGACCCAATGGTGCTCGGGGCGGCGGCTTGATGGGCACCGGCACGCCGACCGCCTGCATCCCGGCCGGGTCGGTGCTGGGCGCCACGTGGGATCCCGCGCTGGTCGAGGAGCTCGGCCAGCTCCTCGGCGACGAGGCCCAGGCCAAGAGTGCCCGGGTGCTGTTGGCCCCGACGATCAACCTGCACCGCAACCCACTCGGCGGCCGCAACTTCGAGTGCTACTCGGAGGATCCGGTGCTCAGCGGCCGCATCGCAGTCGGTTTCGTGCGCGGCGTACAGAGCCGGGGCGTCGCCACCACCGCCAAGCACTTCGTGGCCAACGACAGCGAGTTCGAGCGCAACACCATCGACAGTCAGGTCGACGAACGCACCTTGCGCGAGGTCTACCTGGTGCCGTTCGAAAAGGTCGTCACCGAAGCCGAGGCGTGGGGCATCATGAGCTCCTACAACCGGCTCAACGGGACCTACGCCAGCGAGCACCACTGGTTGCTCACCACCGTGCTCCGCGACGAGTGGGGGTTCGACGGGTTCGTCGTCTCCGACTGGGTCGCAGTTCGGTCCACGGCCGATTCGATCAAGGCCGGCCTCAGCCTCGAAATGCCCGGACCGGGCCGCTTCTACGGCGTGGACCACATCACGAACGCGATCGAAGCGGGCGAACTCGAGGAGGCCGACCTCGATGCCATCGCCCGCGACGTGCTGCGGGTGCTCGACCGCACCGGAGCATTCGAGTCGCCCCATGACGGCCTCGAACACGAGCTCGATCGCCCGGCCGATCAAGCGCTGATCCGCGACGCCTCGGCGGCCGGCACCGTGTTGTTGCGCAACGATGGCGTGCTGCCGTTCGACACCGCGAGTTTGACGAGCCTGGCCGTGATCGGCCCCAACGCGCAGACCGGCAAGGTCATGGGCGGCGGGTCCGCTCGGGTCCGGGCCTACCGCACCCGCAGCCCGCTCGCCGCCATCGAAGAACGGTGGGGCGATCGGCTCGCCGTTCGCTATGCCAAGGGGTGCGACATCGATCGCTCGACCCCCGGCCTCCGGGCTCCGCTCCTGATCGACCAGCTGCAGCTCGAGTTCTTCGCCGGGCTCGATCACGAAGGCGACGTGCTCACCACCCAGAGCCACGGCGTGGCCGACT
>JABDJW010000239.1 GCA_013002375.1 Acidimicrobiales bacterium
GCCCTGACCCGCGGCGCCGACCACGGGTGTGATCGCCGCTTCACCTGCCCCTGGCACGGCTGGGTGTACGACTCCTCCGGCGTCGTCGTCGGCGTGCCGGAGCGCTCCGACTTCGACGAAGCCCACCTCGATGGCCTGCGAGCCCCCGCGGTGGCAGCCGACGAATGGGGCGGCTGGGTCTGGATCAACCTGGCCGGTGCCGAGGCCCCTCCCCTGCTCGACTGGATCGGGCCGGACATCACGACCGACCTCGGCCGCTTCGAGATGGAGCGCATGGTGCTGCTCGACAAGGTCGAATACGACCTGCCGGTGAACTACAAGGCCATCGTCGACGGATTCAACGAGGTGTACCACGTGACCGAGTTGCACCATGTCGAACCCGAGTTCACCAAGGCCGCCCGCGACACGACGTTCCACCTGACCGGGCCGAACTCGATGATGTTCGTACCGCGCCATCAGCACCGCGACGCCTTGGCGTCGTCGGGCGACCACCAGCAGTACGCCATCTGCCATTACGTGGTTTTCCCCAACGCGGTGTTCAACAACAACCCTGACCAGATCCAGGTATTCCAGCCCATCCCGCTCGCGGTCGACCGCACCCGGTTTGTCGTCTGGGAGCTGATCTACGGCCCGGGCGACGCATCCGACGCCGACTACGAGCGCTATCGGGCCGGCGCGATCGAGCGCTGGGCTGAGCTCAAGGCCGTCGTCGAGGAGGACGTCTTCGTGTTCGGCCAGTTGGCCGCCACCCGCGACTCGATGGGCTACGAACGCAACATCTTCTCCGAGCGCGAGTGCAAGCCCACCACCTACCACCAGGTCGTCGATCACTGTCTCGCGGGCGGCTCGCCCATGGACTACTGGTCCCGAGACCACCGAAAGGAACCCAACTCATGATCATCATCGCCGGCACGCTCGACTTCGCCGATGGCGCCGGGCGCGACGCCGCCGTCGCGGCCAGCGCCGAACTCCAACAGGCCACCCGCGACGACGAGCCGGGTTGCGTGGCGTACTGCATGGCCGCCGACCCGTGCGTGACCACCCGCATCCAGGTCTACGAAGCCTGGACCGATCAGCCATCGCTGGCCGCTCATTTCGAGCACGAGAACTACACCGGCATGCGTACGCTGCTCCACGGTTTCGACATGACCGGCAGCGACGCCAAGAAGTACCGGGTCGATCTGGTCGAGCCGGTCTACGACGAGACCCGCACCGCCCGGGCCGACTTCTTCACCGAAGAAGAATGATGCAGCTTCACGGCACCTGATTAGGAAGCCGGCTCGGCCGCGGTCACCGTGACCGGGATGGCGCTCTGCACGGCCATGCCGGTCACCGGGTCGAAGCCGTGATCGGTCGACACCAATCGGTTCGTCGGCGCGCCGGTGGTTCGCACGTCCTCGTCGGTCAGCGCGGCCGTGCCCCACGAATGCGACATCGATACGACACCCGGCTTGACGTCGTCGGCGGCCTCGGCCACGCCCACGAGGGTGCCGTGGGGTGAGGTGATCCGCACCAGCTCGCCCGGCCCGACACCGAGCGATGCCAGATCATCGGGGTGCAGGTAGGCGTAGTTGGTGGTCGCCACCGCTCGTAGGCCGGGCAGATCACGACCCAACGAATTGAGCGCGTACTTGAGACGGCGGCTCACCAGCCGCATGGGAAAGGCCTCGACATCGGACCGCTCGGCATAGACCTGGGCCAGCTCGGCGACGACATCGGGCGGGGCGACGGTGAAACGCCCCGCAGCCGGATCGCCGGGCACGACCTCGACTGCTGCGTCGCGATTGATACGACCGGCGTTGGCCCGGATGTCGGCCATCGCCATGCGGGCGTTGCCGTAGACCGCGTCGAGCACCGAATCGTCGTCGTCGGCCGGCGTGATGGCGCCACCGGGGAGTTCGATCGGGGTTCCGGTGCGGGCGGCGATGCCGGCGAACACCTCCCACTCGGCGACGAGATCGTCGTCGGTGTGCAGGACCGCCGGGGTGTAGTTGACGTAGGGCGCCGGAAACCGGCGATCCATGATGTGGGTGACGTCGGCTCGTTCGAGTTCGAGCCGGGCACCGAACACGTAGTCGGCGAACTCGGTCGTTGCGGTGTGACGGTGATCGATCACCACCAGGAGTTCGAGGGCCTCCATCGCGGCGATGGTCTTGGCTTGATCGGGGAACGCCACCACCGGGTTGCCGCCGGACACGATCAGGGCCCGGACCTGGCCATCGCCGGGGGTCAGAATCTCGTCGGCCAAGCGGTTGGTCAGCATCTCACCGGGCATGCCGGCGAGATCGCCGACCCGGTGGGCGGGGCCGGGGGTCGGGTTGCTGGGCGGGATGACCTGAGCCCGTCGGGTATCGCCGGGATACAAGAAGTAGCCGCTCTCGAGCCGATCGCCGGGTTGGTTCACCCGGCCGCACACCACATTGAGGCTCAGCGCCAGATGCTCGGTGAGCAGGGAATGGGGCGCCATGTTGGGGCCGGTGCCGGTGCCGGCTGCGCCTCGGGGGCCGGCCGCGAACAGCTCGGCCGCTGCTTCGACGTCGGCGGCCGGCACGCGAGCGCGCTCGGCCACGTCGTCGAGGGTGAACGGCGCGACCGATCGTTCGAGCTCAGCAACGTGATCGACGTAGGCGGCGCAGAAGTCCGCGTCGTGCAGCCCCCGGTCGAGAATGATCCGCAGCATGCCGGCCAGCAACGTGGGGTCCTCGCCGGGCTGCACCGGCAGGTACAGATCGGCGGCCTGGGCCAGCTCGGTGCGCCGCGGATCGATCACGATCATCTGCAGGCCGCGCTCCTGGGCCCGGCGAAGCGCCACGAACGGATTGGTGCCCTGAAGGCCGCTGGCCGGTCCGTAGCTGGACACCAACGGGTTGTACCCGATGGCCAACGAGACATCGCTGTCGGTGAAGTTGTCCCAGCCGGCCTCCCACGCCCCCATGCGCAGAGCCGCGGCCCGGTGCGCCGGCTGATCGATCGTGACCGAGGTGTAGTAGGAGGGCGAGCCGAAGCCGTCGTGCCAGGCCTTGGCGACCGCAGCCGACGCGGCGTTCTGGAACGCGCCGGTGCCGGTGTAGCTGGCCACGGCCCGGGGTCCGTGCTGCTCGACGATGGCATCGATCTGTGCGGCGATGCCGTCGAGCGCATCCGCGGTGGAGATCACCTCGAAGCGGTCGTCACCGCGCCGCAGCGCCGATCGCAGCCGGTTGGGGTCGTGGTGTTGATCGGGGATCTGACGACCCTTGATGCAGCTGTAGCCCTCGAAGAGCGGATCGTCGCGGTCGCCCTTGATCGAAACCGCCCGTTCGACGGAACCGCCGCCCTCGACGACATCGGTCTCGACCTCGACCAGGATGGGGCACGCAGCGTGACAGACCCGGCAGAACGAGCGCCGGGTCTCGGTCATGTCGCCACCTTGGCCTTTCGGTTGCGCACGCCGACGATGCCCTGGGGGAACTTGATCGCGGCCACGATCAACATGATGCCATTGACGGCGAACTGGTACTTCGACGCGCTGTCGCTGATGGAATCGAGGAAGACGGTCAGCAGCCCGCCGGTGGCGAGCACGCCGGCCACGACCGCGCCGATCGGCGTGGCGATGCCGGCCAGGTAGGCGATGGCCACCGCCACGAGCGAGTCGAGCACCCCGAACGATCCCGCAGAGACGATCGACCGCTGATAGGCCAACAGGACACCCGCCAAACCGGCCAGCGCGCTCGAGATTGCGAAGGCCGAGAGCTTCACCTGGGCCACCGGGATGCCGGCCGCCGCGGCGGCCCGTTCGTTGGCCCGCACCGCCAACCAGCGGCGCCCGGTCGAGCCGCGGCGCAAGTTGCCGACGGCCACGATCGACAGGGCGGCCAGCACCAGAACCATGATGACGAACGTGCGCCGGGGAAAGTCCTTGCCGAGCGCCGAGATGCCCAGGTCGAAACCGAAGATCGAGGGGGACTCGGCGGTCGCCCCGGCGAAGCCGCCGGTGAACCAACCCCACTTGAACACCAACTCCTCGACCGCGACGGCACCGGCCAACGTCGCAATCGCCAGGTTCAGACCCCGGACCCGGACCGCCGGAATTGCCGCGACGGCCCCGACGAACACCGCGACCAGGACGCCGAGGATCGGGGCGATCGGGAAGGGCATGCTCCAGTCGTCGGTGAACCGGACCATGGCGAAGGCCGCGACACCCGCCATCGCAAAGGTGGCGAGCGAGATCTGTCCGACGTAGCCGGTGAGCACGACGACCGAGAGGGCCACGATGGTGGCGATCGCGCTGATGATCAGCCCGGAGCGCCACTCCGACGCGGCGAAGGAAGCGACGACGATGCCGATCACCAACAACACGGCCGTGACGGCGGGCACCCATCTGGTGTCCGGAGCCCTCGGAAGCTGGGCGGTCTGCAGTGCGGATCGATCGGGCAGCGCTTCTCCCTGAATGGCGAGGGTCACCAACACGATCAGCAACGGCAGCCCTTGTTGGAGGCCGAGATCGGGAAGCCATTCCCAGATCCGCTGCAGGTGCTGAATCAGCGATTGGGCCATGCCGATGCCCAGCCCGGTGAAGACGGTGATCCAGACCGAATTGAACTTGCCGGGCAGTGCCGCCGCCACGGCCGGCACGATCAACAAGCTGGTCGCGGTCGGTTCGAGCCGCACGACCGGCGCGGCCAAGATCACCGCGCCGCCGGCCAGCACGCTGGCGATCACCCAGTTGACGATGCCGATGGCATTGGGCGAAACGCCCATCAGCACCGCGCCTCGTTCGTTGCCGGCCACCGCGCGGGTGGCGAGGCCGAGCCGGGTGAATCGGTAGCCGACCGACAGGACCGCGGCCGCAATCACGACGATGACCGCGAGCCAGTACCGGTCGGCGATCACCCGCAGGTCACCCCAGATGACGAGGTGATCGGGCAGGGGTCCGTCGAGAATCAACGAGGCCGAACCGGTTCCCACGAACCGCAGGCCGGCGATGGCGATGAGGTACACGAACAGGCCGAGCGAAGCGACGACCCGAGCCAGCGGCGGGGCGTTGCGCAGCGGCCGGAAGATAACCAGGTAGATCAATGCACCACACAGGGCGGCCAGCACCAAACTCAGGATCAGGGCCGTGCTGACGGTCGGCCGGTCGACCAGATGCACGCGATCGGGAAGGCCGAGGAAGGGCAGGACGAGATCGCCACTGGCCCGCAGCTCGTAGTACACGAAGGCGACGTACATGCCGATCGCGGCGTGGGCGAAGTTCACCACCCGGCTGACCCGGTGGGCCACCACCACCCCGAGCCCGAGCGCGGCGATGACCGCGCCGCTGCCGAGGCCCAGGATGAGTGCGGTCAGGTAGGACACCGAAGTCGGCTAGCCAAAGGCCGCCGCGTAGAGATCGTCGGTCTCGATCCACCCTCCGGTATCGGCGAAATCCTCGGGGAGGAAGACGATGTCCTCGCCGGGCACACCGGTTGTCGTGAACAACGTCTGCTCCGGCGCACACAACGCCGGCAAGCCCGGAATGCGTTGACCATCGCAGGTGTACGGGTGCCCCCAGAACGAGGGCACGTCGACCGCCGAGCGCATGTGGTTCAAGATGTTCTCCGACGTGAGGTTGTCGTAGCCGATCTCGACGAAGGCGCCGTAGAGGTTCATGAACCCTCGGAAACCAACCGTGCCGGCCGCCTGGGCCGGGCCGGTGGCGTATCGAGCGACCACTTCGTCGTAGATCATGCCCTCGAGATCGTCCGGGTCGGCCGGGCCCTCGCCGCTGTAGATGATGCCCTCGGCATCGGCGCCGGCGGCATCGAGGATCTCCTCGCCGGCACAGGCGCCGACCAGGTACACTTGGGCCCGGAGCTCGAGCTGCTTGGCCAGCTTCATGATCGGCACGCAGGCCGAATCAGCGGCGTTGACGATCACCGCGTCGACATCGGCATCAACGGCGGCGGTCATCACCGGCAACATGTCGGCGTTGACCAGACCGAACC
>JABDJW010000255.1 GCA_013002375.1 Acidimicrobiales bacterium
GTGCCGATCATCATGCCGCCGGGGAAGGCGTAGTTCTCGAGCACGACCTGATGGATGATGCCGCTACCGGGCTTCCAGAATCCGGCGCCGTACTTCGCGCAGACCGACTCCAGGAAGTCGTAGACCTCTTCGTTGTTTTCGACTGCGGCCAGCAGATCGCGCTTGCCGTCGTCGCGGGCTTGGATCAGATGGTCGCAGTGCGTTGTGGTCGGTACCCGAACCTCGGGGAGGCCGGCCACCATGAACTGCAGCCAGGCCATCTGAGCGGTGGCATCCTGCATGGCGACGCGATCGGGTCGAAGGTCGACGTAGCTCTCGCCCCGCTCGAGTTCTTGATCGGCCCGGTCGAGATGATTGCCCAAGATCTTCTCGGCCAACGTCAGCGGTCGTCCGAACGTCTCACGCAGGGCTCCGACTCGGTCGTCGAGGTTGGCATACACGGCGTTGATCAATTCGATCGGGGTTTCGGCGTAGACGGCCATGTTGGGTTCCTTCCCAGTGTTCGGCTCGGACAGTTCGCTCGGCCGGGCGGACGTTGACGGCGACGACCACCGTAGCGCTGTCAGCGTCCCATGGTTGCCTGTCTATGTCAAGTATGATACAAGTAGGTCATGGCTGATCGAGTCATCCGCTATCGCCAGATCGCTTCGGCGCTGCGAAGTCGCATCGAAGCCGGCGAGTTCGGCGCGGGCCGGGTGCTGCCGTCGGAGGCCGCGTTGGGCAAGGAGTTCGAAGTGAGCCGGGTCACCGTGCGCAAGGCGCTCGAAGCCTTGCGCGACGAAGGCCTGGTCGCGTCTCGGCAAGGGTTCGGCTGGTTCGTCGCCGTCGACCCGCTGCGCCAGTCGCTCGGCCGGCTCGGCACCATCGAGGCGCAACTGGCGGCGTCCGACCGGGTCTCGGAACGGCACGTGCTGGGGTTCGCGTTCGTGCCGACGCCGGCGGCTGTCAAGCGCCACCTCGATGTCGACACCGTGCTCGAGGTGCGCCGGCTCAACCGGGCCGATGGCCAGCCCTTCGCCCGGGTGACGGTGTGGTGCCCCGAACACTTGGGGGCGGAACTCTCCCGCGCCGAGGTCGAAGCCTCGCCGTTCTACGAGCTGCTCGATGTCCCTCTCGGCGGTGCCAGCCAGACCATCGGAGCGCAAGCGGCATCGGAGGCCGACGCCGAGCTCTTCGACGTGCCGGTCGGTTCGCCGGTTCTCGTCTGTCACCGGACGACGAACGACGCGGCGGGCCAGCCCGTTCTGGTGAGCGAGCACGTCTTTCCCGGCCACCTCACCGAGTTCGTGGTCGATCTGCCCCATGTCGCCGCATCGATGGCCCCGAGCGGCCTGCGCCTGGTCGATCCCGCCTAGTCCGGCCGTCGGGGGTCGAGGGCGGCGTCGAAAACGGGAACGAGCCGCCGCCCCAAGGTGGGCGACGGCTCGCAACGGGATCAGGTCAGCCGAAACCGAGATCGCATGCCTCGGACAGCGCCTCGAACATGGCGTCGTCGTCGGTCATCATGCTGGCCAAGGCCTCGACGCCGCGGTCCTTCAGGTAGTCGATGGCGCATTGGGTGCCTTCCTCGCCGAACGGCGCGTCGGTGAAGGTGTCCTCCCAGATCGCGTTGATGTCCTTGCAGTCGGCCATGCTCTCGGCGATCTTCTCGGCATCGCCTTCGGAGAGATCGTCGAACTCACGCTCGTCGTTCATCGTGAGAAATGATTCGGCCTGATCCTGGCCGAGCTCGCGCACGACGTTCTCGCCGTAGCACAGCGCTTGGTCGTCGTTCATCGGCGCGCCGTCGTCGACGAGGACGTCGGCCAGTTCCTGGGCGAGCTCCTGCTCCTCCGCGCTCAGCGCATCGCCGCCGCCGCACGCCGCCGACACGAGTGCGAACGCGAACAACAGGGTGAGTGGTTTGATGCATTTCATGGTTGGTTCCTTGGTTTGGGGATCCTGGACACAGATGGGCGCCCCGTGAGCAGTGGGGTTGGGGCGAGCAGGGAGCTATGACTCGCCGGGCGTCAGAAGGGAAGGTCGCAGTCCTCGGCGATGTCGTTCAGGAGGCCGTCGGGGTTCTCGCCGGAGAATTCCTGGGCGAACGGGTCGGCGCCCAATCGGGCGAGGCCTTCGGCGGCGCATTCGAGCTGCTCGTCCTCCAAGAGCCCGGTGAGACCACCTCGGTACAGCGCTTCGAGGTCGACGCAGGATACGAGGGCATCGGCGATGCGGTCGGCGTCGGCTTGGGCCATGGCGAAGTCGTCGGCGATGTCTTGTTCCAGGAATTCCTCCGCGGTGTCGAGGCCGACGCCCCGCACGACGTTCTCGCCGAAGCAGGATGCTTCGTCATCGGTGATCAGCCGGTTGTCCGCGACGCCGGTGAAGTCCGCGATGAACTGGTCCGCCAAGTCGTCGACCATCGCCCGTTCGTCGGCGGTGAGCTCGCGGTCGTCGTCGCCTCCGCAGGCGCCGACGGCGAGCGCGGCGAGCAGCGCCAGAGCAAGTGTCTTCATGAGCCGCATGCCAGTTCTCCTGTCGAGGGCTGATCCCGCCGGAAGGCGGCCAGACGTTAGGTACGGCCATCAAGTCTGGCCAGTGCGGTGCGGGGGCCGGTGGATGCGCCCGAATTTCGGACTCTTGCGGCCGTCGGACTCACTAGTTTCATCGGCATGACTTCGAGCGACGGCCTTCTGGCTGAACAACGGGCGTACTACCGCGCTCGGGCACCCGAGTATGACGACTGGTGGCAGCGCCGGGGTCGCTATGACCGCGGCGAGGCCTTCCAGACGGTGTGGGAGAACGATGTCGCCGACGCCGAGCGAGCGCTCGCCGGCTTTGGTGCGACGGGATCGGTGATCGAGTTCGCGGCCGGCACCGGCAACTGGACCCGCCACCTGGCCAAGACCGCATCGCATGTCACCGCACTCGACGCCTCGCCGGAAACCCTGGCGATCGCCGCATCCAAACTCGAGCGAGGGGCCAACCTCGAGGGCGGCGTAGGTGAGATCGACCGGGTCGAGCTCGTGACCGGAGACATTTTCGGGTTCGAGCCGGACCGGACCTATGACGTGGCCTTCATGGGGTTCTGGCACAGCCATGTGCCGGCCGACCGCCTCGAGTCGTTCTGGGCGCTCGTCGACCGCTGCCTGGCGCCCGACGGTCGCTTCTTCCTGATCGACAACGCCCATCCGAGCCTCACCCAAGGCCTGGCCGGCAGCCCCCTCGAGGTACACACCACCGGCGAGACCGCGACGAGCGGTCAGGGCACGATCGACCTGGCCGGCGGAACCGCGGAACGGACGCTGACCGACGGTCGGTCCTTCGAGATCGTCAAGCGCTACTTCACCCCCGCCTCATTGGCCGAGGCGCTCGGCGACCTGGGGTGGGCGGTCGAAGCCCGCACGACAGAGCGGTTCTTCCTCGTCGCGGATGGCAGACGGCGCGACCAGCCTTAGCGGAAGTCCGTTGGTGCTCAGCGCGATCGCCCGAGCAGGCGGGGAGCCGGTTCCTCGTTGGCGATGGCGTCGATCGTCTCTTCGAGGGCATCGGTGACGTTCCGCACGGTGCGGCCATGCGCCGCGCGGCTGGTGGCCAACCCGGCACCGACCATGAACGGAATGGCGATCAAGGCGAGGGCCCCGGCGATCGCGGCGATGATCGACGCGATGATGGCGCCGGCGATGGCGATGATGGTGCCGCCGGCGATCGCAGCTCCCCGCTGCTGTTCGATGTCGGCCGCGAGGCAGACGACGCCGCTGGCATCGTCGAACCCGACGACGGCGGCTGAGACCTGACGTGAGCGGGCCAGGCCACCTCGGCCGCGCAACCCACGCACCGAGTTGGTCAACTTGCCGATGGCATCGCGCCGTCGGGTGGCGACGATCGTGCCGTCGGTGGCGACGCGGGTCTTGAGTCCGTGGCCCCGCGTGAGCCACGCGACCGCGGCTTGGGACTTGGCCTCGGCGTTGCCGGTGGCCTCCCGCTGCGACCAGATGACCGATGGGCCGACCAGCCGGTCGACAACGCCGGTGGGCTGATCGGTCAGGCCGACCGCTTGTTCGGCGATCGCGGTCGCGAGGGCGGATTCGGGGATGTCGAGCTCGGCTGCGATGTCGAACAGGCTCTCCGGGCTCAAGGTGGGGTCGGCCTCTGCGGCGGGAAGGTGGGCGATGTCGAGGGCGCGACGCAGCACCAACTGCACCTCGTCAGGGGTGAGGCCGTTCCGTATCGGGCCGTCGCTCATTGGGCCGCTGCTCATCGGTGCAAGTGTTGCAGACGCCGGCGAGCTCAGACCTTCGGCCAGGCTCGGCGGCTGCGTCGCTTGGGTCCGGATTCGAGGGCCCAGATGCGCCGCCACGCGCCGACCCGCGGACCGGCCAGCGAGGGGGTCTCGCCGGCGTGGGCCCGGCGCCGGGCTTGGTACCAGTCGCTGGAGACTTCATCGGACATCTGGGCGACGGCTGCTTCGATGCGGTTGCTGAGGTCCTGCGAACGCTCGCCGTCGGTCGGCGTGAGTGGGTACCCGAACGTGACCGTGGTCGGTGCCGCCTTGGGGCGGGACCGACCCTTGGGCAAGATGCGGCTCGTCCCTTCGATGTGGACGGGCACCACCGGCACGTCGGCTCGTAGCGCGAGGTACGCCGCGCCGCGCCGGAACTGGCGACCCCAGCCGTCGGGGCTGCGGCCGCCCTCCGGGAAGATCACCAGGCTGTGGCCGGCCTCGATCAGCTCGACCGCCTTGTCGGCGCTCGTGCGGTTCACCTTGTTGCGTTCCATGGGCACGGCGCCGAGCGAAAGGGCGGCGATGGCCCCCGACAGCGAGTTGCCGAAGAAGTAGTCGGCCGCTGCCATCGGAACGAGCTCGCGGCGCCACGGGCGAGGGATCGACGTGAGCAGAAGCGGCGTGTCGATGTGGCTGTGGTGGTTCGCGGCGAAGATCACCGGCTGATCGACGTCCAGGATGTCGAGCCGGTCGAGCCCCCGGCGGGTGGGGAGCGCCAAGGTCGAAACGACGGGGCGCATGACGCCCTCCACGAACCCGGCGCGCACGGTCTTGGCCAGTGGTCGGTGCGCCCAATCGGTGGGGAAGTTGACGCCGGTGCGCGACCGCTGGGGAAGTGGGTCGACACCCAAGGGAACCGGCGGCTTGCGGACGACCCAGCGCAGGTTCACGTGACGTCGGCCATGACGATGGGCGGGTTGTGGTAGTGGGTGATGGTCGGCTGGGGGCCGACGACGTCGCCGGCCATCTCGAGCGCATCCTGCAGGGTCGAGGCCGGTCGGAATCCGAGCCGCTTCACCGCTCGAACATCGCCGCCGACGATGATGACCTGCCCCAAGTGTTGGAGCGCGTGGCTTCCCCAGTACCACATGTAGAAGGGGTGGACGCCGTGGTACGCGTGCGACGTGCGGTACAGGTGGCGGTACCACTCGTCCTCTGCGTACTGCTTCTCGTACTTCTGCTCGATCTCGATCGGGTCGGTCGTGTCGGCCAGTACTTCTTCGAAGAAGTCGATGTAGCTCGGGTGGTGGACGGGGTGGAACTCCCACGGGGTCGGATGGCTCATGATCAGAACGCCGCCCTCGCGCACCAGTGGCTTGCCGCGATACAGATTGAAGAAGTAGCCGAGTCCGAGGCACATGACCAGGATCGGGTTCATGACCGAGTTCACGTTGTACGGACAGATGTAGGGCAGGCCCATCGTCAAGACGTCGGTCTGGCCCTCGACCGGCACCAGGTGTTGAGCCAGGGTGTTGGCGGTCGTCACCTCGTGCACGGCCTCGACCTCGCCGGCCTGGACCGAGGTGAGCTCGTAGGGGGCCAGCCAGCTCTGGAACGCCTTGCGGCGGGTGGCGGCCGGCATGCGTCTGAGGCCGGCCTGCATCGCGGCGAAGGACGCCCGGTCGCGGCCGTTCCACTCCCATTCGCGTTTCTGGAGCACCGCCAGCGGGCCGTCGACACCGAAGGTGTTGTTGTTCACCGTGGTCTCGATCTGGAAGATCTTCACGCCGGCGTCTCGGATGACCTTGCCCATGCGCCAGTTGCTGTGGTGGAGCTCCGAGTTGTGGCGGTCCATGAACGATTTGGAGGCCTGCATGGTCTCGACGTTGTGGTGGTGGCGAAGCCCCTGGTAGCCGCTGAGGCCGGTCGCGGTCGATTTCCAGCCGCCATCCATCGAGACCAGGTTGATGTTCACGTACACGATGAGGTCGGACTCGGCGGCCCGCTTGTTCATCTGCACCTCTTCGCCGTGTTTGGTCTCGCCCAGCAGCACCATGCCATCGGGGTCCTCGGCGTCGTGGTTGTACAGCGCACCGTGGGGTTCGAAGGCGTCGTAGACGCGATCGCCGACCGCGTGGCGGAGTTCGTCCTCGGTCATGCGGCGATGCAACGCGAGCGCGGCGATGATGTGGATGTCGTCCACGCCGGCTTCGGCTGCGAGGTCGAGGACCGCTTCGATGATGCGCTGGCGAACGTCGGGCTTGCGCATCGGGGGCAGCGGCAAGGAGATGTCGTCGAAGGCGATGGTGAGCTTCATGGTCGGCGTGAGCAGTGCCCGCAGGGGTTCCGACTCGCCGAGCGGATTGTCGAGGGCGTCGCGGATGGCACCATCGGGGTCGGACAGGCCGTCGTGAGGTTCGGCCGGGTAGATGACCCGAGAGCGGCCGGCCGGCAGCTTCTCCAGCTTCAGGCCCTCGCCGTGATGGAACAGGATCGGTGGCGTCGACTTGTCGACGTCGAGCACGAACCCGGGCCGCGGCGTGCGGGTTCGCTTGTTGGTCTTGCCGGCGGGCAGTTGGATCATGATCGGCTTCTCGGGGGGAGAGGAACGTACTTGGGTGGACCGCCTGGCGACTTGGCGAAGTGCTCGACCAGCCAGCCCCGCTTGCGAGCCAAGGCGGCCAGCTTGGTCTCGGGATTCACGGCGACCGGAAATCCGACCGCTTCGAGCATCGGGAGGTCGCTGGAGGAATCGGCGTAGGCCACGGCCTCACGCAGGTCGATGTCGTTGGCGCGGGCGTAGTCCGCCAGCGCCTGGTAGCGCGCCTCGCCGGTGGGGGGCACGCCGGTCATCTTGCCGTCGTAGACCGGCCGCTCCGCGGGTCCCTGGACCCCGAGCTGGGCTGAGATGATGTCGTCGAACAAGGGCTTCAGCGGGTTCACCACGAAATCGAGGGCGCCGGTGATGAGCAGCGTGCGCTGGCCGGCAGCCCGGTGCTCGCGGACTCGGCGGATCGCAGCCGGGAACGACTTGGTGAGGATGAGATCGCTGAACATCTCGGCCGCATCGGTTTCGATCCGGCTGACCGGGGCGTGTTCGTAGCGCCGATAGAACGAGCGCAGGAAATCGCTGCGATCGCGTCGATCGAGCGCGAGGAGCGCCGGCCCCTCGGCGATCAGCTGGGCCACGAATCTGGCCCGGTGCCGGTAGGGGAGTCGGCGGGTTGCGATCCATGCGTAGCTGGTGACGACATTGCTGGCGATCAGGGTGTTCTCGAGATCGAACGCGGCGAGTTGGCGTTTGGGGTCGAGAACTTGGCCGCGGAGCCGTTCGGTGCGGTTGCTGACCTTGGCGCCGGGCGTCGACTTCACCCGGCCTTGGGCGATCACCGAGGGGAAGTGCACCTGGGTGACGTAGTGCTCCCAGTCCATGACCCGCGGGTCGAAGGCGAAGGCCTCCTGGTCGGCGGCGTCGAGACCCTCCCAATCGGTGAGGAGCCGATCGAGCGTGTACAGGGCCTCGCACTCGGCGTAGGCGCCGTAGAGCTCGACGTAGCCGAGGGCCCGATCGACTTGCTCGCGGCGCTCGTCGAGACTGGCGGCGAACTGCGCTTGTTCGCCCCGCAGAGGCAGCCGGTGGAGGATCTTCTCGGTGCGGTCGAGCACCGCCTTGGCCCGGTTGAGCTGGCCTTGCACGCGGCCGCGGCCGGGAAACGCGAAGTCGGCGACCGCGATCGGCTGGCCGCGATTGTCGTAGAGCGGGTGCTCCTGGAACCAATCCTTGGCCAGCCCGACGAGCTGTGCGTATTTGAGCGGCGCCACCGAACCCGAGGCCACCTGCACGATGTCAGAGCCGTCGATGCCGTCGGGCCGAACACCACGGGCGGCGACCATGACGATCGCCGCAACGACCTGATCGACCGGGATGATGTCGACCGTTCCCTCGGGGACGCCGGGAAACTCGCGCAGCAGACCCTGGGCGTAGCTGATGATGATGGGCTCGGCCATACGGAAGCCGCGAATCCAGCCCGGAAACGGTTCGGCCAGGGCCGATTCGATGATGCTCGGTCGTACGACCGAAACATCGAGATCGCCCTTGCTCTCGTGGAGCGCCTTCTCGCCCAGCGACTTGGTGTAGGCGTAGGCGTCGGGAAAGCCGAGCGAGCTGGCCCGGGCCCGGCCCCGTTCGGCCATCTGATCGGTGACCCAACGGTTGCGCAATTGCTCGGTCTTGGCCGACAGCGCGGGGATGCCGGCCGCGCCGAGTTCGGCGCGAGCGCGGCTGCGGAACTCGACGAGTCGTTCCGGTTCACGGCTCTGTCGCTCGACGTCGGTGCGGGCCTGGCGGGCAGCCTCGACCTCGGTCCGCCAATCGACATCGACGAAAAACGGACTGGCATCGACTGGAATCTCGGGCGCATCGCCCCGTCGGCTCCCCGCGACGTAGCACGTCGAGACCGCCACGAGATGGGGTGATACGCCGAGCTCGTGCAGGGTGTGGGCGATGCGGACGGGCCCGAGCAGGTTGATCTCCACCGCGAGGTCGAGGGGGCTGTCGAACGAGACCGTGGCAGCCGAATGGATCACGATGTCGCAACTGGCCAGGGCGGCGCGCCCTTCATCATCGAGGCCGAGCCCGTCGCGGCCCACATCGCCCGCGACGGCGGTGAACCGGGCGCCCATGGCATCGTCGAAGTCCTCGCCGTGCAGTTCGCGGAGCCGGTCGAACGCGTCGTTCTTCAGGATTTCCCGGCGAATGCGTTGTTCGGCCCCACGACGGCCGGGCCGCACGATCAGCACCAGGTGGCAATCGGGTATCTGGCGCAGCAACCGTTCGACCAGCGCGGTGCCCAAGAAGCCGGTCGAGCCGGTAATGGCGATCCGTTTGCCGGCCAGGTTCTCTCGAATCATCGGCGTTGTTTTACCACCTGCCACCGCGAATCCTCCCTTCCGCCCCCGCTGGGGTCAGGTCTACGTTGGAC